>DASSHL010000112.1:0-3022 GCA_035692845.1 Gemmatimonadales bacterium | reverse complement strand
GGGAAGCCGAGCGCCGGTGGCGGTGGTGAGCACGCCGGAGTCGAGGACCGGCACGATGTTGGCGTGCTGCAGCTGGGCGGTGAGCCGCACTTCGCGGACGAACCGGTCCACCCCAATAGCGCTGGCGAGCTCCGGCTGCATCACCTTCAGGGCGACCAGGCGGTCGTGGCGGAGATCACGGGCGAGCCATACCGTGGCCATGCCACCCGTGCCGAGTTCACGCTCGATGTGATAGCGGTCGCTCAGTGCCCAGCTCAACTGCTCGGGAGGCATCGTCATGGGGTACTTTAGAGATACTCGTGGGTGAGAGGGCGTCAAGAAGGGCATGAGGCATGGGGTGTGAGGCATGAAGGCCCAAGCCCCACGCCCCTGGCCCCACGCCTTCGTTTCGTCTTTAAGCCGAGGCCCCGATGCTGGCAAACTGGATCACGCTGTCGCGCCTGCCGCTGCTGCTGGCGATCATACTGATCATCTATTTCGGCTCGCCCGGGCTGCAGCTGGCAGGGCTGGTCCTGCTCTTCATTGGCGTCATGCTGGACACGGTGGATGGCGTGGTGGCGCGGCACCGAAAGGAAACCAGTCTCTTCGGCAGTGTGCTCGACATCGCCGCCGATCGCACCTACGAGCTGGTGCTCTGGGTGGTCTTCGCGGAACTGGGGATGATTTCCGCCGCGGTACCGCTCATCGTCATTGCCCGCACCACGATCACCGATGCCTTCCGCAGCATCGGGGTGGGGAAGGGGATCCCACCCTTTGCCCAGCACAAGACACCGCTCGGTCGCTTCCTGGTTGGCTCCCCCTTCATGCGCACCGGCTACGCCGTCACCAAAGTGATCGCCTTCTGCGGCCTGGCGCTTACGCACGCCCTCGCCGGCTTCGGGCCGGAGACCGGCGCGCCACGCGCCGTGCCCATCCTGCTCCGCAGCTTCCAGGTCGTGACCTGGATCGCGGTCTTCTTCTGCGTGTTCCGGGGATTGCCGGTGATCGTGAGGACGTTGAAGGATTACTGGGGGAGGACGGCAGAGGGGTGAGGCCATCGACGGTCAACGGTCATCGGTCATCAGCCGTCGATGCTCGAAGGCTCCCAGGTCTGTCACCCTGAGCCAGCCGAAGGGACGCTACCTCAGGTCAGGCTCCGCCTCTTCGGCCGCTTCGCGACCTCAGAGTGACACTACTGTTGTCGACCGTTGACCGTTGACCGTTGACCGTCGACCGTCTTCAATCCAGCCCCATCCTCTTCAGCCACCCAGCAAACCGCGGATCGGGTCGCAACGGATCCACCAGCGGGTCAACCTTGAGGTATGCCAACCAGCCGCGCCGCTCCTCGTAGGCGCGTTCCATCCACTCGAACGCGGCGTCGTAGTTGCCCAATCCGATGTGCAGGCGTGCGAAGTCCACCGGCGAGACGTAGCGGTCACGCGCGATCCGCTCCAGCTGCCGCAGGCGCGCCTCGGCTTCGTCCCGCTTGCCCTGCTTGACTGCCAGCCGTCCCAGCGTCGCAAAGGCGTGAAAGTTTGCGGTCGCGAGCGTTTCGGCGTCCCGCAACATCCATTCGGCCTGATCGTAGTCGCCCAGCTCCATCAGCGAAACGCCGAGCGCCCAGACATTCTCATCGTTCGTGGGATTGAGCGTCACCGACCGGCGGAGCCGGAGTGCCGATTCTTCCCACATCCGCGCGTACTGGTAGAGCCAGCCGAGGGAGCCGTGAATCGGGATGCTGGAGGGATCGAGTTCCTCGGCCATACGGCCTTCGGCCAGCGCCTCATCGACCCGGCCCATCGCCATGAGGTACCACGCATGCCACTGGCGCGCCGATGCGTAGCGCGGGTTAAGCTCGATAGCGCGCGCAAACTGCCGTCCCGCCTCTTCCCAATTCCAGTCGTGAATGAAGGTGACCCAGGCGAGCGAGGTATGGGCCTCCGCCAGTCCGTCGTCCAGCTGCAGCGCGTGGTGTGCTTCCTCACGCGCGCGCCGCATGCCTTCGGTGACCGGTGCCCCACGGTAATCCACCTGCAGCGCATAGCTGTCCGAGAGCCCTGTGTAGGCCAGTGCGTACGCGGGATCCTCGGCGATGGCGGCTTCGAAGAAACGGATCGCCTCGAGCAGTCCCGCCTGGGTGCGCTGGTTCCAGGCGAAGCGGCCCTTGAGGTAGAGGTTGTAGGCGTTCACGTTGTCGGTGTAACGCCTGGGCGTGGGATCGGCGAGATCGCCGAGGAAGCGGGTGCGCAGGACCGAGACAATGGTCTGTGCGATGTCCTCCTCGAGCGCGAAGATGTCGCCGGCCTGCCGGTCAAACCGTTCCGACCAGAGCAGGCGTCCCTCCGCCACGTCGATCAGCTGTGCCACGATCCGCAGCCGCTCACCGGCACGGCGCACCGATCCTTCGAGCACCGTCTGGACGCCGAGGCGTTCTCCCAGCACGCGGGCGTTCTCGCGTTCACCCTTGAAATGGAACACCGCGCTCCTGGAGCTGACCTGCAGGCCGTCGACGTTGGCGAGGGCGTTGATCAGCTCCTCGGTGATGCCGTCGCTCAGGTATTCGGTGTCCGCCTCGGAACTCATGTTGGCGAACGGGAGCACCGCGAGCGTGCGCTCGCGCCGGATCGAGAGGACAGGGGCGGTGACGCGCGCCGTGAGGGCATCGGCAAACTGGGAGGCTGTGTCAAATCGGTCAGCGGGATCCTTGGCGAGCGCGCGCACCAGCGCCTGCTCAACTGTGGGTGTCACCGTGGGCCGCACTTCACGGATCAGTGGGACCGGGTCGGAGAGATGCTGCAACAGGACCGGTCGCCGGCTGGATCCACCGAAAGGCGGTGACCCGGCCAGCAGTTCGTACAGCACGCAGCCCAGCGCGTAGATGTCGCAGCGGCCGTCGAGCTCCCGCTCGGCGCTGATCTGCTCCGGGCTCATGTAGGAGGGCGTCCCGATGGCGAGCCCGCGCTCGGTCACGTTTTCACTTGCGGCAACCGTGATGGCCCGGGCGATGCCAAAATCCGCCACCACCGGCTGGCCTTCGTGGATC
>DASSHL010000111.1:0-3909 GCA_035692845.1 Gemmatimonadales bacterium | reverse complement strand
TTCACCGATCCCGAGACGGGCCGCCGCTGGGAGCTCTTCTCGTCAGGCGGCGGCCAGCGTCTCGCGGATGAGCTTGGCGTGCCGCTGCTCGGCAGTGTGCCGCTGCAGCCGGGTCTTGCTGATGAAGCTGACCACGGCACGCCGGTGCTGGTTGGCGCGCCGGATTCCCCCGCGGCCTCGGCGCTCGCCGATGTCGCTGGAACGGTGGTCCGCGCCGCGGCGTCGTCCAGCTTCTCCCTGCCGGTCATCAACGGCTGACGCCGGGGCGCATGCCCACCATCGTCACGCTGCTCACCGACTTCGGCACCACCGATTCGTATGTGGCGGAGATGAAGGGTGTCATCCTCTCCATGGCACCCGATGCGGTGCTGGTGGACGTGTCCCACGCAATTTCGCCCGGTGACATGCGCGCCGCGGCCTATGTCCTGGACCGGACATGGCGCGCCTTTCCCGAAGGATCGATTCACTTGTCAGTGGTCGATCCGGGCGTTGGCACCACCCGTGCTGCGCTCGCCCTGGAAACAGGCAGCCACTTTTTCATCGGGCCCGACAACGGGCTCTTTTCATTTGTGATGCGTGACGCCCCGGTGCGAGCCGTGGTTCTGGCCGAACCCGACTGGGCGGCACCCACCTTTCATGGGCGCGATCTCTTTGCGCCCGCGGCGGCGCGCCTGGCATCAGGCGCTGCGCTGGAGCAACTGGGCCCTCCCTTCACCGGCATTCCGGAGCGGCTGGCCACGCGGGAGCCGTACCACGAAGGCAAGGTGCTCATCGGCGAGGTGATCTACGTGGACCGGTTCGGCACGCTGGTCACCAACTTCACGCCGGACAACATGCCGGACTACGCCTCGCTCGAAGTGGAAGGCGCCGAGATTGGCGGACTGCGCCGCACCTTCGGCGACGTGGCGACGGGCGTGCTCCTGGCCTATGTCGGTTCCGACGGGCACGTGGAGATCGCCGTGCGCGACGGCTCGGCGGCACGCCGGCTAGGGATTGGAGTGGGTGGGAGGGTGAGGGCGAGGCTGGGGTAGGAAGGCGGGAAGGCGGGAAGGCGGGATGACGGAAAGCCGGCAAGTGCACGTTCCTGAAAATCTTCCCGTCATCCCGCCTTCCCGACTTCCCGTCGATAGGCCTCCCTCACCCGCGTCACTGCGCTCCTGAAGAACTTGAAGAGCGACCGGATCACCAGCACTGCCAGGACCACCAGCACCGCGACGATGATCGCGCTAAGGATCGGGTGCTGGGCCGCCATCCAGCTCAGGAAAACCGCGAGCGCATCTTCGGCCAGGCTCAGGATCCAGTTGGAAAAAGGCTCCGGACTGGTGTTGGCAGCGGCGCGCGCCGATGCCTTGGCGCCGTGCGATGTGAGTGCCACGCTCCCGGCCAGCAGTGCCGCACCGATCTTCCAGACTTCAGGCACGGCCCCGAAGGATGACCATGCGATCAGCGCCGCCGCGGGCGGGCGGATGAATGTATGGACCGCATCCCACGCGCTGTCGACCAGGGGGATCTTGTCGGCGATGAATTCGATGACGAAGAGCGTGAGCGCAATCCCGATGATGACGGGATTGGAAAGGATGTGCAGCGACGGCGGTAGCTGCACCAGCCCAAACCGCTCGAACAGCCCCGCCGCCGCCACCGTGGCGTAGAGGTTCAGCCCCGACGCAAACGAGGTTCCGAGGGCGAAGCCGAGGGTTTGGAGGGGAGTCATGGCTCCAGGGGTTTGGGATCAGGGATCAGGGGCTAGGGTCGAAAGGGGAGAGCACCGCCGTGAAACCCTGACCCCTAACCCCTGATCCCTAATCCCTACCTCGTCCACTCCACCCCAACATCACCCAGCGCCGTCTCCAGCGCCAGATCCACATGCTGGCTGGCGGCGGCGTAGCCCGGCGACAGCAGCGCGTCGCCACTCCTGGTCCACCCCTGCGACGGGAAGCTCGACAGAAAGCGCTCCGAGCGCACCCGCACGCCAAGCGACCGCGGAATGCGGAGGACCAGTTTCCCCACGGTCATCTTGACCGACACCGTGCTCGGCTGGCCCCACGCACCGCGCAGGTCCAGGGTCGTCTGGCCCATCCCACCCGAGATGCTGACCTGGCTGCACCGGCTGTTGCCGAGTTGATCGAGCAAGAGGTCCGCGGCGCCCGCCTCAATGGTGATACTGGAGCATCGAATCTGGTTGGGGCGGCTGAAGGAGATGGTGGCCTGCGTGGCTCCGGATGCGAGGTGCAGGTCGCTCAGGCGAAGCCCGCCCAGCTCGAACCGCGCATTGGCGGCGCCGAGATTCGCGTCGAGTGACACCAGAACAGCCGGGTTGAGCAGCACCGAAGCCGTCTGGGTGAGCTGGGCACGAGACGCCACCCGGAGGCCGCTCTTGCCAGTGTTCTCGATGCCAAGAGCCAGCGACCCGTCGCCGGCGTCGAAGCGGCTCACGGGCGTGAAGCGCTCGGGATCGTAGCGGAGCTGCATGGCATAGAGGACATCGGGCGAGCCCGCACTGACGCTGATGGTGCCGGCGACAAAATTGAGCTGCGCATCCAGGCGCCCTTCGCCATGCCGTTGCCGGGACACGGAATAGTCCCGCATCTCCTGCGCAGTGAGGAGCGGTACGCTTGCCACACTCAGGGCAAGCGCGAGCAATGCCGTCCTCATCGCTGGCGCGGTGGCGCCGGCGCGCCTGGCCGGCGTGCTGCCTGCACGCCGAAGCGCGGCGTGGCCCAGAGATATTCGTCGGTGAGCGCCTCGGGCGGGATGATCCGTCCCGCAAAGTTTTCTCGCACTCCCGCGCGCGACAACATGGCGGCGCCCAGTCCCGCAGTGCCCAGCAGCCACGTGAGCAGCACTGCTGCGCCCCAGACCACGCTGCCAGCCACCGGCACCCATCCCACCAGCGCCCACGCGAGCCAGAGCGCCGCCGTGACTGCAAGGCCCGTCAAGACGAACCGGGTGCTGCCGGGATTCCCCAGCATGGCACCTGAGGCCTGGCGCCGCCGGGTCCATGTTTCGCCCATCGCGTGCGCCATGGCGAGAAATCCGCCCACCACGCCCACGATGACGAGGAGCGCATAGACGATCACGGCGAACGGCAGCAGCAGGATGCCGGCGACGCTCAGCACCAGTCCCACCACCAGCATGCCGAAGGTCGGCAGCAGCAGGATCTGCCCGATCAGTCCGGTGATGAAGGCCCGGCCAAAATTGTGGGAGGTGGTGTCGGAAACGATCTGGAGATGCTGCTGGGCAAAGACGGAGAGGGCCCAGCCAAGACAGGCGAGCGCCAGGAACACGCCGATGACGCCGACCAGCCGGCTGAACGTCAGCGAAAGCGCCGAGCGAGGCGGGGCCGGTGCCTGCGCCGACACGGCGGCGGCCGCCAGCATGCGCGACTCACCCTGAATCTCCCCACCAGCATTCTGCACCCGGCCGTGCACGGCCAGTATGTCGCCCGCGACGATGGCGCCGGGGTGCAGTACGACATCGCCGTCGTAGGTCACGAGGTTGCCGTCAAGCCGGCCGTAGATATCGGCGTCGCCACGGAGCACCAGCAGATGGCCCGCGAGCGACTGCTCCGAACCGATGCTGTAGGAGCCAAGGCGCGCGGTCCCGCCTGGAATGGTGACCCTGATGGCCGTGTCGGCGAGCGCACTGAGCTGGCCGAGTTCGCGCTCCAGGTCCAGCGGGCGCGAAAGGTCGGACAGTTCGATGATGGAGCCGTTGGGCCCCGCCGCGGGAATGGCGATGGGGTGTTCGACTTGTCGGCGCGCCGGAACCGAATCATCCTGGGCGCTGGTGCGAATCTGCTGCAGGAAGCTCCAGAAGTCCGACGCGACGCCGCCCAGGCCATCGGGCCGTGGCTGGGCATGCAGTGACAACGCAGGAAGGATGAGCAGGAGCAGCGCGCCGTGAACCGCC
>DASSHL010000110.1:0-3051 GCA_035692845.1 Gemmatimonadales bacterium | reverse complement strand
TTCAGCTTTTCGCCTTCAGCGCCCTTTCCGCCCAAGCCACCCCCGTCCGCATCTATCTCGATTGCCAGCACTTTGGCTGCGACGAGGATTATTTCGTTCGCGAGATCACGTTTGTCGACTACGTGCGCTCTCCCCAGGATGCGGATGTCCATATCCTGGTAACCCGGCAGGATACCGGCGGCGGCGGTGACGCCTACTCGGCGTCGTTCATTGGCCAGCATGCCTTCGCCGGCACCCGCGATTCCCTCTCCTGGTTCGCGCCGCAGGGTGCCACCGACGACGAAGTGCGGGAAGGTCTTGCCCGCACCTTCAAGCTCGGGCTGGTGCGCTTCGTGGCTCGTTCGCCCATCGGGCGCGATCTCGTGATCAGCTACCGCGGGCCCCGGCTCGACAGCCTGGGCACGACGCCACGGAAGGATCCATGGAACTTCTGGGTGTTCCGGGCGGAAGCGCAGACCAACCTGGAAGGGGAATCGCACCAGAACAGCACCGACCTCGACGGCGGCTTCTCGGCCAACCGCAACACCGATGACCTCAAGCTCTCCCTGGAGCTGGATGGGAGCTACGAGAAGAATTCGTTTGAGGTCGACAGCAGCGAGACGATCACCAGTACGCAGAAGGAATACGGTGCCGAGGCCTCGGTGGTGAAGACGCTGGGGCCGCACTGGGGCCTTGCCTTCGGGGCAGCGGCCAACCGCTCGTCCTACAACAACCGCAAGCTTGGCCTCCGCGCCGCCGCCGGCCTCGAGTACGACATCTTTCCTTACAGCGCGTCGGCTCGGCGGCTGCTCACCATCCGCTACCAGGTCGGCACCAACTATTACCGCTATGACGAGCTGACGGTCTACCAGAAGATGCGCGAGACCTTGGTGGACCACGCGCTCGAAGTCGAGCTGGATGCGACCCAGCCCTGGGGCACTGCCGGCGTGGAACTCCGGGCCCGGCAATATCTCAACGACCTCTCGAAGAATTCCCTGCGCTTCTCCACCGATCTGGAAGTTCGGCTCGTCAAGGGCCTGTCGCTGGAGCTGGATGGCAGCATTTCGCGGGTGCGTGACCAGCTTTATCTCCCCGCCGAAGGGCTGACGCCCGCCGAAATCCTCCTGCAGCAGCAGGAGCTGGCGACGGATTACCGTTATTTCCTCTCCGCCGGCTTCAGTTACAGTTTCGGCTCGATCTTCAACAACGTGGTGAACCCGAGGTTCGGGTCGGGGAGCGCGGATCTGTTTTAGGGGTTAGGGGCTAGGGGTTGGGGGTTAGGGTTGAGAGACGAGCTTCCGCCCTTCTGCCCTAGCCCCTAACCCCTAGCCCCTTCCACCCGTTTCGCCCATCTTCCCTATGTCCCCTCCAAGGCGGCTCCCATGTCGGCCCTCTTCCTGACCAGCAGTTCCGATGGCGTCGAGACTCCCTGGATGGGCATGGATTCCCTCCTCGATGCGCTCGAGGCAGGGCTGGTGGATGCCGACGACTACGTGTTCGACCACGCGCGCCAGGCCTGGCAGCCGGTGAGGAAACATTCGGCCATCGTGGCCGCGTGGGAGCAGCGGATGAGTTACCGGCCGCCGGAAGCGCGACAGCTGCTGGGAATGGTGCGACGGCCTGCGGAGGGTTTCCCGGCACTCTCGCCCGAGGGGATCACGCCGATCTCGTCGCCGGCCGTCTCCCGCATCGCAGCTCGTCGGGCCGCGGAAGCCCGATCCGAGCGCCTCCATCGTGCCGTAGGCGTGACCGAGGCAGCGGTGCTCGTGCTCCTGATCGCGACGATCGGGTTGGGCCTGGTGTGGGTGGTACGAGGGATGATGGGGCTGACGAGATAGGCGGGAAGACGGGAAGATTTGAAGGAATGGGTACTTCCCGACTTCCCGTCATCCCGCCTTCCCGACTGTATTCTTCCCGCCTCTCACCCCCGGCCACCAGTTCCATCGTCCCGCGAGGTGCATGAACGCGGGGACCAGGACCATGCGGATGATCGTGGCATCGAGCAGCACCGCCACGGCCAGGCCGAAGCCCAGGAACTGCATCACCAGCACCCGCGCGAAGGCAAAGACCCCAAAGACCAGGATCATGATGAGGGCCGCCGAGGTGATCACGCTTGCCGTGGCGCTCACGCCCTCCATGGTCGCTTCGTCGTTGCGGCCAGTGCGGTCGAACGCCTCCTTGATGCGACTCAGCAGGAACACTTCGTAATCCATGCTGAGGCCGAACACCACGGCGAATACCAGGACTGGCACCACCACAAAGATGGCTGATGTGGCGCCGGAGAGCCCGAAGAGCTTCACGCCCACACCGTACTGGAAGACCAGCACGATCAGCCCGAATGTGGCACCCACCGAGAGGGTGTTCATCACGATGGCCTTGAGCGGCACCAGCACCGAGCGGAACGCGATGGCGAGCATGACCCCGGTGGCGCCCAGGACCAGGAGCACGATCAGCGGGAAACGCTCCATCAGGTCGTCCTGGAAATCGAGCGCGCTCGCTGCATAGCCGCCCACCCGGATGGTGGCGTTCTTGAGCTGCTTCGGAGGGTGAGAAGCAATGTCCCGCACTCGCCGCACCAGCTCCTGGGTGCTGGTGAGCGAGGTCGTGTCCGACGGGACGAGGTCGAGCAGCGCGACGCGCGAGTCCCGGCTCAGGTAGGCGTCGATGAAATCGCCGTATTCGGCGCGCGCGCTGTCGAGCTCGCTGTAGAAGGCAGAGAGTTCGAGAATGCTCTTCCGCCCGCCGACATCCACCAGGCTCCGGACTTCGCGCACGCGAGGGTCGGCCTGGAAGGAATCACTGAGCGCCATCATGCCGCGGAGCGCGGCCGCGCCCACGGCGTTCTGGCCTTCCGGCACTTCCACCACCACTCGCACCGGCTGGATGTAGCCGGCGACACCCATCCGCTCCAGCGTCTCCAGTCCCCGGCCGGCTTCCGTCGCCGTGGGCCACCAGTTGCGGGCCGGCAAGCCGATCTTGATCAGCATCAGCGGCGTGGTGAGCAGTGCCACGGCCAGGCCGCCCAGCGTGAGCGCCCTGAGCGGATGACGGGCCAGCGACCGGGCCCACTTT
>DASSHL010000109.1:0-3677 GCA_035692845.1 Gemmatimonadales bacterium | reverse complement strand
TACGCCGATGGCATGGTAGCGTGGGTGGATCCGACGGCACCGGATGGCATTGTGCTGGCGCGGCCCGACGCCGAGGCCGCGCGTGGCTGAGCCGCTCCTCGACGCACTCGGCAGGCCGCTTGGCAGTCTTCGCGTGAGCGTGACCGATCGCTGCAATCTTCGCTGCACGTATTGCATGCCGGAAGCGGACTACGCCTGGCTTCCGCGCGAGTCGCTCCTCACCTTCGAGGAGCTGGCTCGGTTGGCGCGGCTCTTTGCCTCACTGGGCGCCCGCAAGGTGCGGCTCACCGGCGGAGAGCCACTGCTTCGGCGCGACCTGCCCGAACTCGTACGAATGCTGGCGCATGATCCGCGGATCGATGATCTGGCCCTCACCACCAACGGCCTGCTGCTCTCACGACAGATCGATGCGTTGGCCGACGCGGGGCTCGGGCGCGTCACCGTGAGTCTCGATACGCTGAGCCCCGAGCGATTTCTCTCGCTGGCGCGGAGTCCGCGGCACGCCGACGTGCTCGATGGCATCGAGGCCGTGGAGCGGCGTGCCCTCGGCCTCAAGCTCAATACCGTCGTGATGCGTGGCGTGAATGACGACGAACTCGTGCCGCTGTTGCGATTCGCGAAGCAGCACGGGGCGGAGCTGCGCTTCATCGAGTACATGGATGTGGGCGGCGCGACAGGATGGTCAGCAGATGAGGTCGTCTCGCGCGCGGAGATGCTGACCTGTATCGGTGCGGAGTTCGGTCAGGTGGAGGAAGTTGCGGAGCCGGATTCTCGTGCACCGGCCGAGCGCTTCCGGCTTCCCGATGGCCAGACCTTCGGCATCATCGCCAGCACCACGGCGCCGTTCTGCCGCACCTGTGACCGGAGCCGAATCACGGCCGACGGCACCTGGTTCCTCTGCCTCTACGCTGAAGGTGGGCTTGATCTTCGTGCGCCGCTTCGTGACGGCGCGGGTGACGAGGAGCTTCGCCAGCTGATCGCGCGGCATTGGGCGGAGCGTCAGGACCGCGGTGCCGAACTGCGGGCGCAGGCCCCCGGCAGGACTCCCTTGTACCAGCTGCAGATGCTGCGAGCAGACCCCCACCGTGAAATGCACACCCGAGGTGGCTGACCACCATGGCCCTGCAAGTGGCGCTCATCGAACCCCGCATCCCTCCCAACACCGGCAACATCGCGCGGCTCTGCGCCGCCACTGACACTCCGCTGCACCTGATCGCACCACTCGGCTTCTCGATCGGCGATCGCGAGGTCAAGCGCGCGGGGCTGGACCACTGGGACAAGGTGGACCTCTGGGTGCACTCGGACTGGTTTGCCTTCCGGGACGCCATCAGCCGGAAGCGCTGCCTCTACTTTTCGGCGAACGCCGAGCAGGACTATCGCGAGGCACCGTTTCGGAGGAACAGCGTGCTGGTGTTCGGGAATGAAGTGGACGGCATGCCGGCGCGGATCCTGGAGAAGCACCCCGACCAGTGCTTTCGGATCCCGATGGAGGAATCGGTGCGGAGTCTCAACCTGGCCAACGCCGTGAGCATAGTGCTGTATGAGGGGCTAGGGAAGACGCGTCCCGCGTCCAACCCTTGGCCCTAACCCCTGTTCCCGTATAGATTTCGGCGCCTCGCGAAGAACAGCTCCCGGGGCGCCTTTCTCATTTCTCCTACCTGAGGACGATTCCGAGGATATGCTCAACAAGGTGGCGGTGGTCGGTGCCGGGCATGTGGGCGCAACGGCGGCGCAGCGGCTGGCGGAAAAGAGCCTGGCCCGCGAGGTGATCCTGATCGACGTGGTCGAAGGCGTGCCGCAGGGCAAGGCGCTCGACCAGTGGCAGAGCGGCCCGATCGAGGGATTCGACACCCGGATCATCGGCTCCCAAGGGTATGACGAAGCCAAGGACGCCGATGTCTTCGTCGTCACCGCCGGCATCGCACGGAAGCCGGGCATGAGCCGGGATGACCTGGTCCGCACCAACGCCGGGATCGTCAAGTCGGTCGCCGAGAACATCGCGGAGGCCGCCCCCAAGTCCATCATCGTGATCGTCTCCAATCCGCTCGACGTGATGTGTTATGTGGCCATGAAGGCGAGTGGCTTCCCGCGCGAGCGCGTAATCGGCATGGCCGGCGTGCTCGACACGGCGCGCTACCGCACCTTCCTGGCCCAGGCGATGGATGTCTCCATGGACGACATCCAGGCCATGGTCCTCGGCGGCCACGGCGACACGATGGTCCCGCTGATCTCCTATACCACCGTATCGGGAATTCCTGTCACCCAGCTCCTCGCCAAGGACAAGCTCGACGAGATCGTCAAGCGCACCCGCGGCGGCGGCGCCGAGATCGTGGCGTTCCTCAAGACCGGCTCGGCGTACTATGCGCCCAGTGCGGCCGCCATCCAGATGGTGGAAGCGATTGCCCTCGACCGGAAGCGGATCCTGCCGTGCTCGGCGTGGCTTACCGGCGAGTACGGGCTCAAGGACGTGTTCTGCGGCGTGCCCTGCAAGCTGGGCCGGAAGGGACTTGAGCAGATTCTTGAAGTGACCCTCACCGACCAGGAGAAGGCCGAGCTCAAGAAGTCGGCCGAGGCCGTGCGGGAGACCCAGGCCACCGTGGACGCGCAGTAGGAACCGGGAAGCTCACCTTCAGACGAGAGGACCATGAATCCGCTGCGGTTCTACCGCTCCACCATCGGCAAGAAAATCATCATGGCGGTCACGGGCATCATCGGGATCGCCTTCCTGATTGCCCACATGGCCGGCAACCTCCAGGTGTTCGAGGGCGCGGACAAGCTCAACACCTACGCGCACTTCCTGCACGGACCGGCCAACGAGCTGCTATGGGTGCTGCGCGTGGTGCTGATCGTGGCGGTGCTGCTCCACATCCTGATGGCGTGGCAGATCACCATGCGGAACCGGGCTGCCCGTCCTGAAGGATACGAGAAGCGGGAGCTCCAGGTCTCGACGCTCGCGTCGAAAACCATGCGGTGGGGCGGGGTGCTGCTCCTCGTCTTCATCGTGTTCCATCTCCTGCACTTCACGACGCTCGACATCCAGCCGGCCGGCCCCATTGCAAGGGGCGACGTGTTCGCCAACGTCACGAAGAGCTTCCGGATCTGGTGGGTCACCGCCTTCTACACCGTCGCCATGGTCTTCCTGGGCCTGCATCTCTGGCATGGCGCGTGGAGCTCGGTCCGCACGACGGGAATGCGGGGTCCCTCACCTCGGCCGCTGGTCCGGAACGTGGCAGGTGTCATCGCTCTCGTCATCGCGGTCGGATTCGTGATCGTCCCGCTCGCGGTCTTCTTCGGATGGGTACCATGAGTATCGAACTCGACGCGAAGATCCCCGACGGCCCCATCGAGAAGAAATGGGACCGGCATCGCTTCGAGATGAAGCTGGTGAATCCTGCCAACAAGCGGAAGCACACGGTCATCATCGTGGGATCCGGTCTTGCAGGCGCGGCGGCCGCCGCCAGCATGAGCGAGCTCGGCTACCACGTGAAGTGCTTCTGCTTCCAGGACTCACCCCGCCGGGCCCACAGCATCGCCGCGCAGGGCGGCATCAACGCGGCCAAGAACTACCAGAACGACGGCGACAGCGTCTACCGCCTCTTCTACGATACGGTGAAGGGCGGCGACTTCCGCTCTCGCGAGGCCAACGTGTATCGCCTCGCCGAGATCAGCGTCAACAT
>DASSHL010000108.1:0-2619 GCA_035692845.1 Gemmatimonadales bacterium | reverse complement strand
CTCGCTCGGCAGCGGCACGGCGGGATTGGAGAACATGATGTCAAGCGGGTTGGATGAGTGTCGCAGGATGCCGAGCGCGTGTCCCAGCTCGTGGATGGCCACGATGTTGAAACACGCCTGGGTCTCCGGAAGGTCAGCCAGGAAACGCGGCGCGATGTAAATGTGCAGTGGCGGCGTAAGCACCCGGGTCTCGGGATCGAGCTGGATATCGGTGGCGGCCTGGCAGGCGTCGGCTGCCCCGAAGAGAATGCCGCCACCGCCGGGCGGGAGGCCGACGGTGGCGATCACGTCGGCATCGGCGGAATCCTGCACCCGCTCACCAGTGAATTCATGATACAGGAACTGGCGCTGCCAGACGGCAATCGCCGAATCCACGTGCAGCGGAAGGTTGAGCGTATCCTTGGCCCAGAACTTCAGCGGCATCCGTTCCTCGGGCCAGTGGAACGAGATGGTGTCGCCGGGACCCAAAATCTGGCGGAATTCATAGAGATCGCCCCGAGTGGGCGATCCGATATCGGCGCAGGCCGCGAGCGCGAGAAGGCTCGCCGCTGCCGCCGCCAAGAGCGCATGAACTTTCACCGGGACCCCCGCGTCACGCCGATGGAGAGCGAAATCCGGTTCACGCCCTGCTCCAGCCCGAACCCCTGCGCGCGCAGTTCGTCGGTGACAAAGCGGTGGTAGTCGTAGCGAAGGGAAACCACGGGGTTCCAGGTGCGATCCTCGGTGAGCCGGTAATCGACCCCGGCGCCGAACAGGGCGCGGGTGGTGCCGCCCTGCGCAAAAATGCCGGCATCGCTGGGGCCGCTGTAGTGCAGCACACCGAGTCCCGCGCGCCAGCGGAGCGCCCTGGCCAGGTCGCCGTTCATGTTGAGCAGTGCGCCCATGGTCCAGATGCGTCCCTGGTCAATCTCCGAGCCCGGAATACTGGGCGTCCTCGTGCTGAGCGACGCCGTGCCGGCCGAGGCCTCGAGGCCGAGCCCGTACCGGGGGCTCAGGGCGAAATCCACCCCGGCAAAGAGGGTGGGTGCGAGGCCGGGGCGGGTGGTGACCGGCGCCGTGAAGACATCGCGCACGATGTCGGAGGACCAGGTCACGCCGCCGCGTGCGTAGTACGTGGCCTGGGCTCGGGCGGGCGCCACGGTGGTTGCCACCAGCAGCAGCGCCAGGAAACAGGATCGTCGCATGGGAGGAAGATGCGCTCGCCGGGTGAGGCCGGTCAACGCGTACTCCTCGCATAGCGCCGAAGGCGCTGGAGGGTGCGCCGGTCATTGGTGACCATGTCGTCTCCCTTGGGGGTTTCCAGGATCTTGGGAATGTGGGCAAATCGCGGGTCCCGCATGAGCCGCCGGAACGGTTCCGGCCCGAGCGAGCCCTCGCCAATCAGCTCGTGCCGGTCCCGTCGCGAGCCGAACGGCGTCCTGGAATCATTCAAGTGCAGGCAGGCCAGGTGCTCGAGGCCAATGACCCGGTCCCACTCGGACCAGGTTTCGTCAAAGTTGCCTACCAGGTCATAGCCGGCGGAATAGAGGTGGCAGGTATCGGCGCAGTAGGCGATGCGGCCCTGGAATTCGGGGGGCAGCAGGTCCCGGATCCGGGCCAGCTCTTCAAAGGACCGCCCGAGCGCGGTTCCGGTCCCAGCCGTAGTTTCGAGGTAGATCCGCACCTG
The DNA here is from genome assembly GCA_035692845.1 of Gemmatimonadales bacterium. Classification (GTDB taxonomy): domain Bacteria; phylum Gemmatimonadota; class Gemmatimonadetes; order Gemmatimonadales; family GWC2-71-9; genus CAMLHP01. The sequence continues at coordinate 953 of DASSHL010000108.1, read as the reverse complement.
GCCCGGCACTCGTTCGAGCGCCTGCCGAATGGCGTCGGCGTTTCGTTCGAGCCCGCGGTCGCGGTCATCCATGTAATTTCCCGGATGGGAGACGACACCGGGGATGCCCAGCAGCTCGCAGCGTTCAAGCTCCCGGGTGAAGGAATCGATGGAACGATCTCGCAGCACCGGATCGGGTGACGCGAGATTGATGAGATAGGAATCGTGCGACACGACGGACGTGAGCGACTCGGCCTCGAGTGCCGAGTGGAAGGCATCCCGGATGCCGCTGTCGAGCGACGGTTCCCGCCACTGATTGGGGGTCTTGGTGAAGAGCTGGATGGCGGTGGCGCCAATGGCGGTCGCGCGCGCGGGGGTTGCGTGCACTCCGCCTTGCGCCGACACGTGGGCTCCGAGCAGGTCCTGCTTGCGAACTGATGGCATGCGGGTGTGACGGACTCCTTGCCGGATAACGTGGACCTGTCAGTGCTCCTGGTGGGGCACGCGCCAGCGCGCCCGGCCGGGCTCGAGGTGGCGCTCGCGCGCGCCGGGTTCCACGTGACGGAAGCCGACGACGTGCGACAGGCGGCCGCCAACGGCGCCACTCCGGATATTGCCCTGGCGACGCTGACCGAAGCGGCGGCCGTGCCCGCGGTACTCGACGCGCTCGCCTATGGCTTCGGGCCCGGCGTGCCGCTCGTGGTTACGCTCGCCACTGATGCACCTGACGCCATGGTCGAGGCGCTCCGGGCTGGTGCGGCCGACGCGCTGGCGGCACCGGTCAACCTCACCGAACTGTGCCTGCGCCTCCAGGCCCGGCGCGCTCCGCGGCGTGGAGGACAGAGCGCCACCGCCCTGCTCGACGAATCGCTGGAGTTTGCGTCTGCGTTGCTCGCAGCACACCGCACCGAGGACGTGCTGCAGCGTATCTGCCGCCGAGTGGCCGACGCACTTGAGCTCGATCGATGTGCCTT
>DASSHL010000107.1:0-3444 GCA_035692845.1 Gemmatimonadales bacterium | reverse complement strand
GATGTCCGGAGGTTGTCGCTGGACGAGCTGCGCCGGAACATCGGGTTCGTGCCGCAGGAGACGTTCCTGTTCAGCGACACCATCCGTAGCAACATCCTGCTGGGCGCGCCGGACGACGGACGACTCGAGCGGGCGGCGGATGTCGCGCAGCTGAGCGAAGCGCTGCCGCTGCTTCCCAACGGCTACGACACGATGCTGGGCGAGCGCGGCGTCAATCTCTCGGGTGGACAGAAGCAGCGCGCGGCCATTGCGCGGGCGCTGGCCCAGAATCCGCCGGTGTTCGTCCTGGACGACGCGCTCAGCGCCGTCGATGCCCAGACCGAAGCGCGTATCCTGCGGGGGTTGCGCGGTGCGCTGGAGCGCCGGACCAGCGTGGTGGTTTCGCACCGCCTGGCTGCCGTGCGGGATGCCGACATGATCCTGGTGCTGGACGATGGAAAGATCGTGGAGCGCGGCACCCACGTTGAGCTGATGCAGCTGGGAGGCCGGTACTGGGAACTGCTCCGGCGGCAGGAGCTGGAGACGGAGCTGGAGGAGGCGGTGTAGAGCTGAGAGCTGAGAGCTGAGAGCCATGAGCGCTTAGCTCACAGCTCACAGCCCACAGCTCACAGCCTCTCCCGCAGAAACCCCGGCGTCAGCCCCTGCAACCAGCCGGCGAGACGGGTGAATTCACCCGACACCATCAGCACGCCGACCACGATGAGCAGGATGCCGCTGACCACCTTCACCGTGCCCAGGTGCCGGCGGAAGTTCTTGAACCACGCGAGGAACCAGTCGAGCGCGAAGGCGGCGACCAGAAACGGCACGGCGAGCCCGATCGAGTAGGCGGCGAGCAGCGCCATGCCCCGGCTGAAGTCGGCCTGCGTGGCGGCGAGACCCAGGATCGCGCCAAGGATGGGGCCGATGCACGGCACCCACCCCGCCGCAAAGGCCATTCCCACCAGCGCCGAGCCCAGATAGCCCACCGGCTTTTCCTCGAGATACATCCGCTGTTCACGCTCGAGGAACGGCAGCTTGATCACACCGATGGTCCAGAGCCCGAAGATGATGATCAGCACGCCGCCGATCTGCGCGATCAGCGTCTTCTGTGTCTTGAGCGCCGTGCCGAAGGCCGACGCACCGGCGCCGAGTGCGAGGAAAACGAGCGTGAAGCCGAGCACGAAGAGCAGTGCGTGGGTGACGGTCACCCTGCGGCGGTTTGCCGCCTCGGGCACGGCCATGCCGGTGAGGAAGCCGATGTACGATGGTACCAGCGGCAGCACGCATGGCGAGAGAAAGCTGAGCAGTCCGGCCGTGAATGCGACCACCACTCCGAGGCCCACACCATCACTCATTCCCGGAATCCTCCAAGGTCGCGCGCCAGGCAGTCGCGACAGGTGCCCGTGATCTCGACCCGGTGCCGCTGGCGCTGGAAGCCGTGTTCGTCGGCCACGATGCCGAGCAGCCGGGTCAACTGGTCATTGGTGAATTCAATCACCTGGCCGCACTGGTCGCAGATCAGGTGGCCGTGCTCGTCAGCGGCACCGGCGGCTGCCTCATAGCGGCGATAGCCGCCGCCAAAGCGGTGTGCCCGCACGAAGCCGGCGCGCTCGAGCAGGTCCAACGTCCGGTAGATCGTGGCGGTTCCGACCTTCTGGCCCCGCGCCACCAGGGCCTCGCGCAGTCGGTCCACGCTCAGGTGCTCGTCCGAGGCGAAAACCAGTTCGGCGATAATGTCGCGCTGGCGAGTGACTGGCTGGCGATGCTCGGTGAGCCAGTCCCGGAAGCGCTGGAGCAGCTGCCGCCGCTCGTCAGCCGACAGCCGGGTCATGAACCATCGCAAACCATTCCGCGACATCGGCCTCGACTGGCGGGTCTTCGTCGTCGGAACGGCGATGCGCCTCCTCGATCAAGTCCGGAAGGCGCTCGACAGGACCGCTGCCCACCTGCTTGAGGTCGGCCTCGAACTTCCCTCGTTCCTTCCCCTTGATCTGCAGCAGGTAACGCGCGGTGTAGATCCGCACCCGATCGCCGTCGTCGCCCTCGCGCCGTGCAATCACCGCGGTCCCGAATTCACGCTGCCCCTGCCGCAGCACCGGAAAGCACCAGACACGGTCCACTTCCGCCACCGGAATGTCCGCTGCCACGACCTGCGCCAGGCGCTCCCATCCAGTCTCCGCCGCCGGGCCGGTCACGCCTTGGCTCCCATGGCCCGCTCCACGTAGAACCGCAGCACTGTCATGAAGTCCTGCGCGTTGGTCACGACGCCGTACGCCTGATGCGTCCCGCGGTCTTTCAGCTTGTTCACCACGAATTCAGTCTGGTCCACGCAGATGGTCATCAGGGGCTCGGGATAACCGCGCGCCGTGTGAAAGGCAGGCAGCATATTACCGACGGCGATGGCGTGCAGCATGGTGGCGACGAAAATCGCGCCCGTCGCCCGCACGGTGTGCTCTCGCATGGCGTCCTGGGCATCGAGTGCATCAGTCACGACTCCCGGCAGCGGGCCATCATCCCTGATGGAGCCGCAGAGGACGAACGGAATACGCTCTTGTACCAGGGCGTGCATGATCCCACTCGGGACCAGCCCTGACTTCACTGCTGCCTCGATGGAGCCGGCGGCACGGATGGAATTGATGGCGCGCATGTGGGTGCCGTGCCCGCCCTCGGTGGGCTGGCCGGTGTTGGTCATGCCGAGCGTGGTGCCGTAGATGGCGGCTTCCATGTCGTGGACGGCCACCGCATTGCCGGCAAGCACCGCCTGCACAAAGCCCTGCCGGATGAACCACTCGAAATCGGTGCGTGCGCGCGAGTGCACCAGCGCCGGGCCCACTACCCACACCAGGTACCCGCCGCTGGCCCGCTCCTCCAGCACCCGGCTGGCGAGCTCCTCGTAATTGACGGGACGCTCGCGGCTCACTTCGGTGCTCATGAAGCGGAACTCTTCGTTGGCGCTGTGTCCGCCACCGATGAATCCGTCTCCATGGACCACGATGCCCTCGGAGCCGTCCTCTGCCATGCCCATGGCGATCATCGCCCCGGCCTCGAGGCGGCGTGGCTCGATGGTTTCCAGCACGCCATTCCGCTTCACGATCACGCAATCCATGCGGGGACGCGTCGGCGCCAGCCACTGTCCGTCCACGTGCAAGTACGTGGGGAGGTTGGAGGTCGAGAAGAAGCCATCGGGAAGGATGCCGTCGGCTGGCAGCGGCGCGAAGGTGGCCTCCGGCGCTCCCTTGAACGGCGGCCGCTCAAAGTCAGGTGTGGCGCGGGCTGGGTTCGGCATGCGGGGAAGCTAGACGGTCATCAGAGCAGAGTCACGGGGTCCCGGTCGAGCGTCACCTTGGTATCCCGGTGCCGGGCCGCCATCCGGGCTGCCGCCCGCACAAATCCGCCCATCGGCCGCCCCGGGCCCCGAACCAGCACGTGCCAGCGCCAGCGTTCGCGCACCCGGGCGACCGGGCA
>DASSHL010000106.1:0-3521 GCA_035692845.1 Gemmatimonadales bacterium | reverse complement strand
CGCATCCAGGACATCAACACCCTTCCGCCTGAGCGCGTCACGGACCTGATCGCCGCGGCGCAACGCGAGGGCGGCGAGTACTTCATCTTCCAGCACCGCACGGCGAGTGGCGCCGTCCGGGACGTCGAGGTACACACCGGGCCGGTCCTGATGGACGGCCGTCCGATGCTCTTCTCCATCATTCACGACATGACGGCACGCGTTGCCGCCGAGCGGGCGCTCGAGGAAAGCGAGGAGCGCTACCGCACCTTGCTGGGCGAGGCGCCCGACGGCTTTTTCGTGGCGCGCGAGGACGGAACGCTGGTGGACGTGAACCCGGCCGCCTGTGCGATGCTGGGCTATAGCCGCGGCGAACTGCTTAGCATGCGGATGGAATCGCTGGTCGATCCTGGCGACCTGGAACGCCACGCCGGGCATTGGCCCAACATGCGCGACGACCGCCATGTGATCGAGGAGCGGGTGCTGCGCCGCAAGGATGGGACGCTCATTCCCGTCGAGGTTTCCGCCCGCGGCCGGGACGATGGACTGCTGCAGACGCTGGCGCGCGACATCAGTACTCGCCGCACGCTGGAGGAGCAGTTGCGGCAGGCGCAGAAGATGGAAGCAGTGGGTCAGCTGACCGGTGGTATCGCCCACGACCTCAACAATGTGCTTGGCGTGGTGATCGCAAATGCCGACCTGATTCGCCACGCGCTCAAGCCGGGCCAGGATGAGGCGCGGGGCGACCTCGACGAGATCCGCCGGGCGGCCCATCGCGGCGCGGAGATGATTCGCAAGCTGCTGAGCTTCAGCCGGCAATCGTCGCTCGAGATCGCACCACTCGACCTTGGCTCCAGCGTTGCCGACATCATGAGCTCACTGCGCCGGCTCCTGCCGAGTGACATTGCGGTGGAGCTGGAAGGCGCCGATCCAGGGCTGGCCGTGCGTGCCGATCGTGGCGCGCTGGAGCAGATCCTGGTGAACCTCGCCACCAACGCACGCGATGCCATGCCCGAGGGAGGACGCCTCGATATCACGATCTCGCGCGAGCTTCGCGGGACGGATGGCGAGATGGCCTGCGTGACGGTCTCCGATACCGGACAGGGGATGAGCCGGGAAGTGCGGAACCGCGTGTTTGAACCATTTTTCACCACCAAGCCACCGGAGCGCGGTTCCGGTCTCGGCATGGCAATGGTCTATGGGCTCGTGCGACAGATGTCGGGCTCGATCCAGCTGGACAGCACACCGGGGAAAGGCACCACCATTCAGCTCTCATTTCCATCGCTGCCTGCGGCCGCGCCAGCCGCGGACGCGCGCTCGAGTGCCGATACACTGCCGCGCGGCAACGAATTGATCATGGTAGTGGAAGACGAAGTATCGCTGCGGGCAGCGACGGCGCGGATCCTCCGCCGGCTGGGCTATACCGTGCTCACGGCGGGCGACGGCGACGAGGCCCTCGACATTTTCCGCCTCCAGCACAAGTACATCAAGCTGGTCATTTCTGATATCGTGATGCCAAGGCGGAGCGGCCTGGCCTTGTATGATGCGCTGCGGTCCGGCGGCTCGAATGTTCCGTTCCTGCTATCCAGTGGCTACGCGGGGCGGATGAGCGCCCGCACCGAGGATCCCGATGGGCCGCCACTGCTCAGGAAGCCCTGGCTGACTGAGGAGCTGGCCACCAAGGTGCGCGAGATGCTGGACCAGGCGCGCGAGACGGAACCAGGCGAGGTTCAGCCCGCCGCGCCGTAAGTCCGCCCTTTCCATTCGATCCGCCGGCCGCCGCGCCAGGTGGATCGCAGCACGATGACCAGTGCCAACACCGCGCCGAGCGGGTAGAAGAGCCCATACCAGGCCGGAATCCGCATGCTGGCCGCAATCACGGACCAGAAAAGGATGCTGAGTGCCGTGGCCAGCAGTGCGGGCGCGGTCCAGCCGGGAAGAACGCCTATGAGCGCGGCGATGAGTGCGAGTGGCGCTACCAGCCAGAAGCCGATGGCCGCGACCAGCGCAAACGGCACCAGTGCCCGCAGCAGCGGTTCGTCAGGAAATGATTGCCGCCCGCCAACGTAAATGTTCTTGGACCATCCCTCGATCATGTGACCAAGCCCGTGGTACATGCGGGTTTCCATGAGCGAGAGCGCGAACCCGAACCACACCCGGCGCCCGGATGCGTGCACCGCTTGGGCCAGCTCCAGGTCTTCGGCCACCGCGTGCCGGACGGCCTCGTGCGTGCCGATGGCTTCGTAGTCCTGCCGCCGCATGAAGATGAACTGCCCGTTGGCAATCACGTCGCGGGCGCGGATTGCCTGGTTGACTTCATCCGGATGAAAGCGGAAACCGAGCAGGGTCCAGAACTGCGGCATCACGGTGCGTTCCCAGAAGGTGACGCAGCGCTGGTGCGGCATCACCGTCACCAGCTCACCGCGGTCCGCGAGCAGCGCCGCGACCGCGTGAGGCAGGAGCATCGGCTCGTGCCGGGTGTCGGCATCGGTGAAGAGGAGGAGGTCGCCCTTCGCCGCGCGGTAGCCCTGGACGCAGGCCCACGGCTTGCCGTACCAGCCGGTGGGGAGCGGGGCGCCGTGGAGGAGTCGCAGGTCGCGAGTCTCGGGTCGCGAGACTCGTGACCCGAGACCCGAGACCACAGCAGCCGTATCATCCTCCGACCGATCATCCACCACGATCACTTCAAGATTGCGGTACGCCGACGCGAGCAGGGAGGTGACGACAGTGGCGATGGTGCTGGATTCATTGCGGGCGGGGATGATGACGCTGACCAGTGGACCATCGAGCAGGGGCGGGATGTCTTCGAGCCGGGGCCGCACGCGGAGAATTCGCGTGAGCAGTACCCACGCGAGCGCCCATGGCAGGGCGTACAGCAGGGTGAGGCTCACACCGGCCTGAACTCAGCGCGCGCTGCTGATGGACGCGAGTTCACCCTCGAGTGTGCTGAGCCAGCGCTCCCAGTCATCGGGTTCGCCGGCGATGTTGTGCTCGGGCACGCCATTCCGCCCCAGCATTGTGGCAACCAGCGCATCGGTGTAGCCCACCACAGCGGACGCGATGCCATGATCGAGCACCCGGTTGAGCCGGAGCAGGATCGCCATGCCCTGGCGGGCACGCATGGCAGCGACGACGGGGGCGAGGCGGCGGGTCAGGAGGTCGCGCAGGTGGAGGAGTTCCTCGACCACTTCGCCCGCCGAGAGTCCGCGAGTCGACGCGTTGCGCCCATATTGTTCACAGGCCCGGCGCCACATGGGCCGCGCCTCTCGGCGCAGCGGTCCGATCATCTGCGCCAGGATATCTACCAGCAGCCGCAACTCCCGTTCGACCGTGGAACGCGGTATCGTGGGGGCGGCGGTGATCCGATCGCCGAGCCGGCCTGCCCATTCTGCGACGAGATCGTCGCGGGAATCCATGATCAGGCGGCCAGCAGCGAGCAACGCAGGTGGCGAAGCGCGCACAGCCGTACTCCTTCGCGCTGATTTGAACTGAAAAACCTTCGGAAACTATAAGGAAAGAGCCATGGGGTCAAAGACTACCAT
>DASSHL010000105.1:0-7690 GCA_035692845.1 Gemmatimonadales bacterium | reverse complement strand
GTCCGGCAGCTCATACCGCGTGAGTCCTACCATGAGCGTGGCGTCGTCGAGCTGGACGCGCTGCTCGAGATCGGGCTTCGGCGCGCGGGCACCGAAGTCCAGCTGTCGCGCCAGCGTTTCCTCACCGATGGTGCCGGCGTGGGGACGCAGGGCGTCGAGAACGGCGGCATCGCCGTCCAGGTACAGGGCAATGCGTGAAGTGTACTCGAGGCCGGCCTCTTTCCGGAGCCGCTGCACCCGGTTCACCATCTCGCGCGCCAGGCCTTCGGCGCGGAGGCCATCATCGAGCGCCGGGTCGAGCGCCACCACATAGGGGCCGGCGCTCTGCACCAGCCAGTCGCTGGTCACCTCGCGCTCGACCGTGAGGTCGTCAGGCTCGATGCCGAGCGTCTCGCCGCCGAGCTGGAGCGTCACGGCGCTGCCGGATTCCAGCGAGCGCAGCGCGTCAGCATCGAGCGCGGCGACCGCCTTTGCCACGTCCGGCGTGCGCTTGCCGAAGCGCTTGCCGAGAGCACGGAAATTGGGCTTGGCACGAAGCCGGACCAGGTCCGTATCGGACTCCACCACCTGCACCTGCTTCACGTTCACCTCGGAGGCGAGCAGCGCGAGCAGCGCATCGTAATCCTCGCCCCGCGCCGCCGCCGGCACCGCCACTTGCATGCGCGCGATTGGCTGCCGCACGCGGAGGTCCCCTGCTTCGCGCGCCGCACGGGCGAGCGTTGCCAGCCGGCGAACCGCGTCCATGGCGCGCTCGAGCGCCTCGTCGCGCTCGGCAGGCTCCGGAAACCGCGCCAGGTGGACCGAGGTTCCCGTGAGCGCCCGGTGCAGCCAGTCAGACGCGAATGGCGCAGCCGGCGCGAGCAGGCGGGCGACCGTCACCAGCGAGACATGCAGCGTCGCGACGGCCGCCGCGTCGGGCTCGCGATCCGGGGCCCAGAAGCGCGCGCGATTGGTGCGCACGTACCAGTTGCTCAGGTCGTCCACCACGAAATCCATGATGGCGCGCGTACCGGTGGTGACGTCATAGGCATCCCACGCCGAACGCACCGTGGCGACCGTCGCGGCGAGGCGGCTCCGGATCCAGCGGTCGGCGCGCTGCTCCTCGCCCGCATCCTCCGGGACGTCGTCCCCGACGTAGCGGCGGAAGAACTCATACGTATTGCGGAGCGTGTTCAGGAAGCCGCCCACCACATCGGGAATGACGCGCGTATCGAATCGCTTGGGCAGCCAGACCTGGCTCGACGCCAACAAGTAGAGCCGCACCGCGTCCGCGCCGAACTCGTTCACGACGGCCCAGGGCTCGACGATATTGCCACGGCTCTTCGACATCTTCTGGCCCTGGGCGTCGAGCACCATCTCATTGACAATCACGTGCCGGTACACCGGCCGGTCGAAGGCCGCCGTGGCGATCGCCAGCAGCGAATAAAACCAGCCGCGCGTCTGGTCGACTCCTTCGCAGATGAAATCGGCCGGGAAATGCCGCTCGAATTCCTCGCGATGCTCAAAGGGATAGTGCCATTGGGCATACGGCATCGAGCCCGAGTCGAACCAGGTGTCGATCACCTCGGGCGTGCGCCGCATGGTCCCGCCACACGTGCACGCCCAGGTCAATGCATCCACCTGCGGCTTGTGCGGATCGAAGTCGTCCGGCAGCGCCCTGCCCTGCCGCTCGGCGAGCGCCGCAAAAGAGCCGATCACCTCGACATGCTGATCGTCCTGGTCGCAGACCCACACCGGCAGCGGGGTGCCCCAGTACCGGTCACGCGAGAGCGCCCAGTCCACGTTGTTCTCGAGCCACTCGCCGAACCGCCCGGCGCCCACCTCGGGTGGGTGCCAGTCCACCTGCGAGTTGAACTCGAGCATCCGCTCCTTGACCACGGACGTGCGCACGAACCAGCTGTCGCGGGCGTAGTAGACAAGCGGGCTGCGGCAGCGCCAGCAGTGGGGATAGCTGTGCGTGTACGGCACGGTGAGATGCCAGCGGCCGCTTGCCTTGAGACGCTGGATGATGATGTCGTTCGTTTCGCGCGCGGTGACGAGCCGCCCCTCGATCTCGGGCCAGTCGGTGCCCTCGAAAGTACCGTCCGCCGCAACCGGCCGCACCATCGCCAGCCCATGTTCCCGTCCGGCGGCGTGGTCGTCAGCACCGAAGGCGGGGGCCATGTGAACGAGGCCGGAGCCATCCTCCGCCGACACGAAGCCAGCCGGCACCACGACGCACGACACGCGGTCATCCGGCAGCGCCACCACATCAATTGGCCGGGTGTAACGCAGGCCGACCAGGTGCTGCCCGGGATAGGTCGTGGCGGGACCGAGGTCCTGGAATGCGGGCGCACCCTTGGCCGATGAGCTGGGAAGCGCATCGCGCGCCACGGCCAGGATGAAGACCCGCTCGCCTACATGGTACTCGCCGTACTCGAGCTCGGGATGGACCGCCACCGCGACGTTGGACAGCAACGTCCATGGCGTGGTCGTCCAGACAAGCAGCTCCCTGCCACTGCCATCCGCCAGCGGGAACGTCACGTACACCGAGTTGGTGGTGACATCTTCGTAGCCGAGCGCCAGTTCATGGCTCGACAGCACGGTACCGCAGCGGGGGCAGTAGGGGAGCACCCGGTGGCCGCGATACAGCAGCTTCCGCTCGTGCAACCGGTGCAGCAGCCACCAGACCGTCTCGACGTACTCCTTGTGGTACGTCACGTACGGATGCTCGTAGTCGAGCCAGTACCCGATCCGGTCGCTCAGCGCTTCCCAGTCTTCCTTGTACTTGAACACCGAGGCCCGTGCGCGCTGGTTGAATTCGGCCACGCCGAATTCCTCGATGGCCTTCTTGCCCGAGAGCTGCAACTCCTTCTCGATCTCGATTTCCACCGGCAGGCCGTGCGTATCCCATCCGGCGATGCGAGTGACCGACCGGCCTTGCATCGTCTGGAACCGGCAGATCAGGTCCTTGATGCTGCGGGAAAAAACGTGATGGATGCCGGGGCGGCCATTCGCGGTCGGCGGCCCCTCGAAAAAAACGAAGGGCTTGCCGTCACGCGTCGCGTCAAGGGTCTTCCGGAACAGGCCTTCGGCCCGCCACGCTTCGAGCAGGTCCTGCTCGAGCTGGCTGGCACTTCCTTCAGGCCAGGGCCGAAAAACCATCGTGTGACGCGCTCCGTGCTATGAGTGAACCGGGCCACCCCGGGCCCAGCGCATGCTACGGCTGGCGACTTCCAAAGAGGATGGTGCCGAGGCGCAGCATGGTGGCGCCCTCTTCAACAGCGGCCGGGAAGTCTCCCGACATGCCCATGGAGAGTTCCGGCAAAAAGTGTCCGGCGGCGCGGCCCTGATCGCGGAGCGAACGCAGCAGGGCAAAGGTGCGGCGCTGTCCGGACTCATCTGCGTCGGCGGCCGCCATCGTCATCAACCCGCGCAACCTGATGCCCGCGAGCGTGCGCATGTGCTCCAGCAGTCCCGCCAGTTCCGCCGGCTCGACACCGCCCTTCTGGGGCTCGGCCGAGCAGTTAACTTGCACCAGCACGTCCTGCGGCGCCGAGCCGGCGCGGTGGCTGATCTCGTTGGCCAGCTCAGCGCGATCCACCGAGTGAATCAGCGCAAAGCGCCCGGCAACCTGCCGTACCTTGTTCCGCTGCAGGGTGCCAATGAGGTGCCACTCCACCGCCGCCGCTGCGGTTTCGGCCTGCTTCGCGAGCGCCTCCTGCACCCGGTTCTCGCCCACCGCATCGAGGCCCTCGCGCACGGCGGCGTGCACCGCCTCCGCCCCGAATGTCTTGGTGACCGCAATGATGCGAACCGGATGACGCCACCCCCCGCGTGCCTGGCGGACGGCGATTTCCTCTCGCACCACGCGGAGGCGTTCGCCGAGGGGCTCGAAATCCATAGCCTTGGAATTTAGCGGATTGGGGGGTGGGATTGAAGGCGCGGGTCGCAGGTCGCGAGACTTGCGACCTGCGACGCCGTTCCTGCCTACTGGCTATCCGGCTTCCCCTCGAACGCCTTCGCCCGCAGCTGGTCATACGCCGCCTTGACGGCGGGGTCGTTGGCCAGCTGGTTGGCACGCTCGAGATTGGCGAGTGCGCGCGCGGCATCGCCCCGCTCCGCGTAGGCGAAGCCCAGGACCGTGAAGGGGTAGGAAAGGGCGCGCGCCTGGACCTGCACCGATGGATCGAGCACCGCCGGCTCACCCTCGAGCAGGCGCGCATAGCGGTAGGTATGCCACGCCAGCGAATCGGTCATGGGAACATCAAGCGCCCAGGAGCCGATGACGCCCTTGCTGATCCCGGGCGCCGTCGAATCGGGCGGCACGGGCAGGATCGCAAAGGCGAGCCCGCGCTGCAGCGCGCGATCGCCGAGGCCGCCGAACGAGCGTCCAGCGGTAATCGACCAGTAGATGGGACGGCGGCCAAGGTTCTGCTGCAGCATCCGGATAACCAGCAGGTCGTTCGGATAGAAGACGGTGCCCTTGGGATAGACGTGAGAGAAGGTGCCGAAATCCACCGTGAGCGCTTCGGGAAGCTGGACCGGCATGCCCGCCTGCTCGATCTGGCTGTCCGTCATCGTATGCAGGGGCCAGGTGGGTCGTTCGGTGGGTGCGGTGCGCCAGATGGCTGGCAGCGCGGCGCTGTCGAGTTGCCGCACCGGATTGTCACGCAGCTGGCGCATGTACCAGTCGGTCTGGCTCAGCGCCAGGCAGACGACGGTTACGTCGCGCCGGATTCCCTCCACTTCCTGGGCCCACCAGAGCGGAAACGTGTCGTTGTCACCATAGGTGACGAGAATGCCGTAGGGCGGCGCCGAATTGAGCAGGTCGTAGGCAAAGTCGGCGGCGAGACGCGCGTCCTTGCCATGACGCCGGGACGCGGAGGTCCAGTTGAGCAGCAGCGGGATGAAGGCCACGAGCAGTACGGCGCTCGCAAGCGGGCGCGAGAGTGACGGCCGCCTTTGCCAGATGCGCTGCGCCAGCACGCTGAGCCCCATGCCGGCCCAGAGTCCCCAGACGACGAAGCTCACCACGAAGAAGTAGTCCCGCTCGCGCACTTCATGATCATCCGTGTTGGGGAACTGGGCATAGCCGACGCTGAACCCCGGCTTGAAGTTCATGTAGGCCATGAGGCCGATGCCGGTCACGATGAAAAGCGCGAAGAGCAACCACCACGCAGGCCGGTTGGCCCGGCGCTGGTGCAGGAAGCCGGTGATGCCGAGCCAGCCGAAACCGAGCGTCACGAAAGTGCGCAGCGGCAGGGCGGAGATGGTCGCCCCGAAGCTCCTGGCCCACTGCCAGTCGAAATACTGGACGTAATTGACGATCTGGAGCCCGATGATCTGGAGCGACCGGCCGGGATTGCCGGGGCCGTGATAGACGGTGGGATCGTCGAGCGGTGTCCGCACCGGGTACTGTGCCCGCCGGATGACGGCCAGCAGTGCGTTCCAGGTATCGGGCGCCGCCTCGTTGAGCATCGGATGCTGGCCCGAGCGAATGAAGAGGTAGAGATAGGGCGTAATCCCGATGGCGGCGATGAACAGCGCCAGCAGCCCGAAGGTCAGCGCACTCGAGAGGCCGGCGAAGAGCAGCGCCGCCGCGAAGCAGACGAACCCGACTGCGGTGAGCGTCACGTTGCCGAGGCCCGACCCGATGAGCAGCGCCCAGATGCCGGTCACGACGGCGAGCTCAGCCCACTCGCGCCGCCGTTCCACCGGATCGGCGGCAGGTTCGCTCCGCAGTGTGGCCCAGAGAAAGACAATGACCGCCGGCCCCGACAGGAGGGCGAGCAGGTGATTGCTGATCGAGATGCCGCCCAGGTAGATGATCAGCAGCAGGATCCGCCGCGCCGAGGGCGTGCCCCGCCGCCGCCGCCAGACCTGGCAGAGCCAGGCGATGGCGCCGATGGTCATGGTGGCCACGGCGTACACTTCGGTTTCGTTCGAGTTCTGCCAGTTGGTGAACGTGAACGCACCGGCGCACGCGGCGGCCGCACCGCCTGCCAGCGCCAGCCAGCGCGCCTGGTCCGGCGGGAGTTCGCGCAGCATGGAGCGGAGCGACTCGTGCACCACCAGGAAGAAGAAGCCGGCACCGGCCGCGCTCAGCAGTGCGCTCAGCATGTTGGTGCGAAAGGCCCATTCCCCGATGGGAACGAGCGTGGCCCACACGTGCGCGATGAGAACGAACAGTGGCGTGCCGGGCGGATGCGGAATGCCCAGGATCTTCGAGGCGGCGATGAATTCGCCCGCATCCCAGAAGGTGACGGTGGGAGCGAGCGTGAGCAGGTAGACCGCGAAAACGGCCAGCGTCACCAGCAGCGCGGACCGATAGGGCGGGCGGAAGTCGTCAGCGGTGGTCATGTGTCGGGGAACGTACCTCCGAAGGCCTGCGCGAGCCGCAGGGCATCACGAGCGAGCACCACATCATGAACACGGAAGAGCCGGGCGCCCCGTTCGAGGCACAGAGCGCAGAAGACAGCGCCCAGGTGATCGCGCCCTTCCACGCCGGCGCCGCTGACGACACCCAGGAATCGCTTGCGCGACGGCCCCACCAGCAGCGGCAGGCCAAGCGCCACGAGCGCCGAAAGCTGGTCGGCGAGCAAGATATTCTGCTCCGGACGCTTGGAGAAGCCGAAACCGGGATCGAGCACGAGTGACTCGCGTGCCACCCCGCGCTCCACTGCCTCGGAAACCGCAATCGTGAGTTCCGCACGGACGTCCGCCACCAGGTGATCATACTGGGCGTGCGCGTAGGAGGCGATTTCGAGTGGGGTGCCGCGCGAATGCATGAGCACGAGTCCCGCACCGGCTTCGGCCGCCACGTCCGCAATCGCGGGATCGGCCCGTAGGGCGGTGACATCGTTGATGATGTGGGCGCCCTCGGCCAGCGCGGCACGCGCCACCTCCGCCTTCATCGTATCAACCGAAAGCACCGCGCCCGGAAGCCGCCGGGCCAGCGCGGAGATGACCGGGAGGATTCGCTCCTGCTCCTCCCTGACGCTCACCTGCTCGGTACGGTTGGGCCGCGTGCTCTCGCCACCGACATCGATGATGACGGCCCCATCTGCTGCCAGCTGCTCAGCATGCGCCAGCGCCGCATCGAGCTGCAGGTACCGACCGCCATCCGAAAAGCTGTCCGGCGTAACGTTGAGGATGCCCATGATGACCGGCGCGTCGAGCGGCACGGACCGACCGGCGACGCGCCACGAGCCGGGCGCCGCGGCCGCGAGCGCCGAGCCCACGCCCACCGCGATCTCCGCCAGCGCCGGCGGCACCAGCCACGGCCGCGCCAGCGCGCCTAGCCGGGACGTACTGCCGGCAAGCAGCACCCAATCCGCCCCGGTCAGCAGTTCGAGGCCAAGGGTGCCTGCAAATGGCACGAGGGCCTCGATCGCGTCTGCGTCGAGGCCCTCGAGGTGAACAATCGTCTGAAGGAGGCCGGCCGCCGCATCGGCGGCGCGAGCGTCATCCCAGCCATGTCCGATCAATGCCTCCCGCACCGCACGGTCGGACCGTGCGTCGAGCGGGGTGGCGATCACGCGCCGGCGGGCTCGGCTGGTGGAATGCCGAGGACCGGGGCGCGACCCGGCACAGCATCGGGCCGGGGTGGCGGGACCGACTTGACCGGTTCGGGCGTCTCCGGCGGCCGGGGTGGCAGGGTTCCACCACGGAAGAGCGTCATGACATCGTCGTGATCGATCGTTTCCCG
>DASSHL010000104.1:0-3816 GCA_035692845.1 Gemmatimonadales bacterium | reverse complement strand
GCACATCGAAGGAGGCGAGTTCGGCGGCAAGGGCGCCGAGCCGCACAAGGCCGCTGTCGTCGGCGACACGGTCGGCGACCCCTTCAAGGACACCAGCGGGCCCGCCATGAACATCCTCATCAAGCTGATGAGCGTCGTGTCGCTGGTGCTGGCTCCGTGGTTTGCGAGGATGGCTGCGAGCTGAGAGCCGAGAGCTGAGAGCTGCGAGCTGTGAGCATTATTCGGGCTCCGCTCGCAGCTCATAGCTCCTGGCTCATAGCTCATAGCTCATAGCTTCCAATGCTCCGCCTCGGCATCGTCGGCCTCCCCAACGTGGGCAAGTCCACGCTCTTCAACGCCCTCACCTCGGCGGGGGCGCTGGTCGCCAATTATCCCTTTGCCACCATCGAGCCGAATACCGGCGTGGTCCAGGTGCCGGATGCCCGGCTCGACGCCCTGGCGGCCATCGTTCATCCCCAGCAGGTCGTGCCCGCGACGGTGGAATTCGTGGACATCGCGGGACTCGTGAAGGGCGCCAGTACGGGCGAGGGATTGGGCAACCAGTTCCTGGCCAATATCCGGGAAGTGGATGCCATCGTACACGTGGTCCGCTGCTTCGAGGACGCTGATGTCCAGCACGTGATGGGTTCAGTGGATCCCGTGCGCGACCGGGAGATCATCAATATCGAGCTCTCGCTGGCGGACCTGGCCAGCGTGGAGAAACGGCTGGATCGCGCAGCGCGCGCCGCCCGTACCGGCGACGCCCAGGCCAGGTCCGAGCTGCGCCTGCTCGAAGCCCTGCGTGCTGCATTGGCGGATGGCCGGGCTGCCCGATCGGTGACGCCCGCGGCCGATGAAGCTCCCCTGCTCCGCTCCTTCAACCTGCTCACCGCCAAGCCGGTGCTGTATGCGGCCAACGTGCGCGAGGACGAAATCGCGGCGGGCAACGCGCACGTCGCTGCCCTGGCAGCGGCCGCCGCGGCGGACGGGGAGCAGGCTGAACTCGTGCCGTTTTCCGCCCGGGTCGAGATGGAGCTGGCCGAGCTGGCTCCGGAAGAACGCCAGGAGTTCCTGGCCGACCTCGGCCTTACGGAGAGCGGGCTCGATCGGCTGGCTCGCGCCGCATACCATCTGCTCGGCCTGCAGAGCTATTTCACGGCTGGCGAGAAAGAGGTCAGGGCATGGACCATTCATCGCGGCGACTCGGCGCCTGTCGCAGCCGGCGTGATCCATTCCGATTTTGAGAAAGGCTTCATCCGGGCCGAGACGGTGGCGTTCGACGACTTCATTGCCCAGGGTGGCTGGAAGGGTGCGCGAGAGCGGGGGCTGGCGCGCGCCGAGGGCAAGGAGTACATCGTACAGGACGGGGACGTGATGCTGTTCCGCTTCAACGTGTAGGCCGGCGGCGCACGGTCGTCCCCTCCCCAGATGGAGCCGGGGGGCGCATCCCGGCGCCGGTCCTCGCGGCAGGAGACGCCCGTGCTTCGGCTGTTTCACTCCCACATCTCCGGCTCCCGCCAGCTCCTGCTGACGCTGGTCGCAGCCGGTGCCGCCGTTCCGCAGCGCGCTGTCGCCCAAGGCGCGGCTGGCAGCCCAGCCTCGGTCTCGCAGCTCACCTGTGCCCAGGCCAATGCCTTGCTCGTGGCAAAAGCCACCGGGCACTCGCCCGACGCAGCGTTCCTGCGCCCGCAGAGCCGCTCCGATGCGGATGCTGCGCTCCGGATTCTGACGTACTCCGCGATTGGCTCACCCAAGTGCCCAGCTGACTTCGGCGTGCGCGCACTCCTGAAATGGTACCTGTCAACCACGGACTGGGTGCCCAAGGATGCGCCGGGCCAGAGGCCAGGAATCCCCTGGAACCTGGACGCAGTCTACGACCTGGCGACTGCGGGCAAGGAAGGCGGATCAAGCGCTGCCGTCGCGGCAACCATTGCGACCCAGTACCTGCTGACCGACATCCCCCCACTGCCGTTCGCCGTGCGTGAGGTGGGTGCGTCCCTCCTTGAAGGCTTCAGCACGCCCGCTCCCCTGCTCGCCGACAGCATCCGGCAGTTCCAGCGAGGGCGACTTGCTGCCTGGCTTTGGCGCCCGCGACTGGCCGATACAGCCTTTTCGGCGTACGCGGCCGCCGGGGGCGGCAGTGACCGCGCGGCCATGGAACTTGCGCGTGTGCGGCTGGCGCTCGGCACGCCGGGTGCGGACTCGCTCTACTATCAGGCCGCGCGTTCGGCGGATACCGCCGTGGCGCGCGAGCTGCGCCATGATATCGCGTGGATTGCTGATTCCAGTGAGCTGGCAGGCTTTGATTCCACGACGCCTGCTACGAGAGAGGCATGGCTCCGTGATTTCTGGGAGCAGCGCGACGCGGATGCGCTCCGGCCGCACGGCGAACGCCTCGCGGAGCACTACCGGCGGGTGGGATTTGCCAAGGAGCACTTCCGGATCCTGGTGATGGACCGGAAGTATGAATTGAACGAGCTGTGGGTCAATCGCCTGGCGCCTTTCGATGACCGGGGCCTCATCTACATCCGGCACGGCGAGCCGGATGACACCGCCGCGGCGGTTCGAGCCGGGGCCTGTCCCAACGTCTCGTGGCTCTACCGCCGGCCGGCGGGAAACCTGATCTTCCACTTCGTGGCGCGTGAGAACCCGAATGACTGGCGGCTGGTGGAAACCCTCGCGAACGTCAGCGGGGAGCCGGGCGCCACCACCCGGGTCCGGCGGGCCGGCACGACACGCAGCTGCGCGGTCATTGACGACCTGATCCAGTCGCGGGCGGCACTCGACCCGATTTACGCCAAGCTCGTGGCCAGCCCCACCTACCAGAACTGGGAGCGTGAACTCACCTGGACCACCCGCAGCCGGAAGGTCGGCACCACGACCGACTCCGACCCGCTCCGGTTCGCAAACCAGATCGACGCTGCCTGGCGGACCTACGCCCTCCTGGGCGACACTCCAGGACAGGGAAAGGTGCTGATTGTCTCTTCCGTGCCGTCATCGGCCCTCTCGCCCATCGTTGATGATCCGCCGGGTTACGGTTTCCAGCTGCATTTCGTGGCCCAATCCGACGACACCGTCATCGAGTCCGATTCCACGCGCCGCTTCCGGGTGCGCCAGGAGCTCGAGCCAGGGCAGATGCTCACTTTCACCACCGAGCTCTCACTGCGTTCCGGCACCTGGAACTTCGGCTCCGTACTGCGGCAGCCCATCGACTCGTCCGGCCAGTACTTCCGCACGCCGTCCCTCGAGGTCCCTGACGCAGGAAGCACCACCCTCCAGATGAGTGACATTGTTCTCGGCGTGGAGACCGGAGGGCAGCTCTGGCAGGCGCCAGACGGTCCGTACATGCTGAATCCGACCGGCACGTACACCCGGGGTGATCCGGTCCTCATCTTCTACGAGCTATCCGGCGCACAGCCGGGCGGGACGCTCAAGACGGACGTGACCTTCGCGCGGGAAGAGGGCGGAGACAAGACCACAGTTTCCTTCAGCGAACAGGCCGGCGATGCGGTGAACCGGATCCGGCGAGCGATGGCAACCGATCGCCTCAAGGAGGGCCGGTACACGCTGCGGGTCACGGTGCGAAGCGAGGATGGCTCACGGACGGCGACGCGGGAGACGACAATTTATGTCGTGAAGCCTGGGTCATAGTGGCTGGTCATCGGCTGTTGGCTAGCGGCCCCGTCAGGCGGAGCATGCAGCGCCCGCGACCAGCAGCCAGCGACCAGCAGCCAGCGACAAGCAGCCAGCGACCCCTACCTCCATCGACCCTGTCCCATTACATTCCCTCCCTCACATGCATCCTCCTCGGCCCCACACCAGGGCCGGGGCACCAGA
>DASSHL010000103.1:0-4786 GCA_035692845.1 Gemmatimonadales bacterium | reverse complement strand
ATGAGCACGGAGCTGCATGCCGCCGACTCTACCCTCGCCGTCTACTACGACACGGCGCTGCGCCGAGCCGCCGCACCGGCGGAGTTGCGTCAAGCCCAGGCCCAGTGGAATGGCTTTCGCGACGCCGACTGCCACGCCATCGGCGCGCAGTATCAGGGCGGCTCCCTGGCGCCAATTGCGGAGGGCCAGTGCCGGGTCGACCTCGCCAATGACCGTACCCATGAGCTCTGGAGCATCTACCTCAGGATTACCGAGGACCCGCTGCCCGAACCGGGGGTCCGGGAATGAACCAGGCCGTCGCGTTACTGCTCTGCCTCCTGTTGCCATCGCTCCTCCGGGCCCAGGCCGAAGCCCCGGCCGATCCGATCCCCGCGCATGATTCGCTCAGCATCACATCTCGTGCGCTGAACGAGCCGCGACCTGTCAACATTCACCTGCCGGCTGGCTACGATACCTCGTCAGCGCGTTACCCGGTCCTCTACATGCCCGACGGCGGCATCAATGAGGACTTCCCCCATGTCGTGAACACGGTGGATTCGCTTGTTACGCTCGGAAAGATCCGGCCGGTGATCGTGGTCGGCATCCCGAACACCGAGCGCCGTCGTGACCTGACCGGACCTACTCGCATCGGGAGCGACAGCGCCATCGCACCGCACGTGGGCGGATCGGCGGCATTTCGCCGGTTCATCAGTGATGAGCTGATGCCGGAGATCGATGCACGCTACCGGACAACGGATGAACGCTCGATCGTGGGCGAGTCACTGGCCGGACTCTTCATCGTGGAAGCCTTCCTGCGGGAACCGGCTCTCTTCACTCACTACGTCGCCTTCGACCCCAGCATCTGGTGGAACAAGGCCAACCTGGCTGATTCCGCCGCGGCGCTCATCGCACGCGCGGACTCCGCGCCCCGTTCCATTCAGCTCACCAGCTCACGCGACGACATCGACGCCGGCACCGCCCGCATTGCCCGGGCACTCGAGGCCGCGCACCGCCCGACACTGACCTGGCACTTCACGCCGAGGCCTGACCTCACCCACGGCACAATCTTTCGCGCCATGGCACCAGTACTACTGGCGGAGGCGCTGAGGTAGTCGTAGGCTACACGTTCGCGTCCCTAGCCCATGCCCCTAGCCCCCCCAGAGGCCCCCATGCGTCCCCTCTTCCTGCTCCTGTCACTGGCAGTGGCTGCCGCGCCGGTCTCGGCGCAGAGCCAGGCATCCGCACCACCCAGCGGCGCCGTGACCACATCGCGTATCCTGTGGCAACAGGTCACCCGGAACATCACTACCGCCGCCGAGGACCTGCCCGATTCGCTCTACGCGTATCGGCCCACACCCGAGGTCCGCACCTTCGGGCAGCTTTTCGGCCACATTGCGGGGTCGCAGTACCTCTTCTGCGCCGCGGCGTTGGGCGAGCCCGAGCGTGCCGAGGATGCGGTCGAAAAGGCTACGACGTCGAAGGCGGGACTGGTGGCTGCCCTCAAGGCATCCACGGAGTACTGCAACCGTGCGTACGCCCAGTCCGATTCCGCGGCGACGGCAGGCACGGAACTCTTCGGCGAGAAGCAGACTCGGCTCTTCGCGCTCATCATGAATGGCCAGCACAACGGCGAGCACTACGGCAACCTGGTGACCTACCTGCGACTCAACGGCATCGTGCCGCCGTCGAGCCGGCCCAGCTCGCCGTGATGCTGAGCGCTGGGCGCATAGCGCAGAGCGGCCAATGACACGCGTACGGGCAGGGCGATGGCTCTGCCCCTTCCTGCTCCTCGCCCTCATAGCCGGCTGCGCATCGCGGCCGGCAGCAGCGCCACGCTACATCATTTACGCTCACGGCAGGATCATCGAAACCGACGGCCGGCGCCCCACTGATCCCCGCTTCGGCATCTACGAATACGACGCGATCCTCGACTCGATGCGCCAGGCGGGTTTCGAGGTCCTGAGCGAGCAGCGCGGCCCCAACGCCAACTCCGACTCGGCGGCCTCGCGCATCGCGCAGCAGGTGGACAGCCTGCTCACGCTCGGCGTCGCGCCGGAAGACATCACCGTCATCGGATTTTCCAAGGGTGGCTGGATCGCGATCCTGGCATCGTCCAAGATCCAGAATTCGAAAGTCGGCTTCGTCTTCATGGCTGCGTGCGGGCCCTGGTCCAACGACCTGCCTGGTCTCCACGTGAGCGGCCGCATGCTGTCGCTCATCGAGACGAGCGACACGCTGGGCGTTTCCTGTGCCCCAATGTTCGCGCGGAAGATTGCGGGCTCCGTCAGTCAGGAAATGGCGCTGAGCCTCGGACTCGGACACGGGACGTTCTACCAGCCGAGAGCCGCATGGCTCACACCGGCCCTGACATGGGCGAGCGGCGATACGTCACCGGACGTCATCCTGACCGGCGGCCGGATCTTCACCGCCGACTCGGCCCATCCCTGGGCGGAGGCGGTGGCAGTGCGGGGCGATCGCATCATGGCGGTCGGTTCGAACGCGGACATTGGTTCCCTTGCAGACTCCGGAACGCGCCTGATCGAGCTGGGTGGACGAGTGGTGGTGCCTGGCTTCAATGACGCGCACGATCACCTGGGCAGTGCCGAGTTTGGCGTGGCGTTCGCCACGGGCTCCGCGCCGACTCCAGATCCTTCAGCGCCGGAGCTGCTCGATTCGCTTCGAGCCCTCGCAAAACGGACGCCAGCGGGCACCTGGCTGCATGCGGCCATAGGTGTGCGCGCGCTGGATGACACCAGTCTCCGGCGCCGCGCGCTCGATGCCGTTGCACCCGTACATCCCGTCATGCTCATGGCGTGGACCGGTCACGGAGCCATCCTTAACTCTGCTGCACTTCGCGCCCTGCGTATCACTGAAGATGTACCCGATCCATTGGGCGGGCGCCATGACAGGAATGCGTCAGGACGCCTCACCGGTCTGCTCACCGAGTACGCGGCGTGGAACGCGGAACGGCGGCTCTACTCGGCGCTTCCGGACTCGGCCCTCGTCACCGCTCTCCGCCAGTATGCCCATGACGCCCTGCGCCTCGGCATCACTTCGGTGCAGGACATGCACGGATACCTCGATCCGGCAACGACAGCAGCGGTGCTGCCCGCTGCTGCGCTGCCCGTGCGGCTCAGGGTCGTGCCCTTCATGATGACGGACGCACATGGCCGGCGCACTGGCGAATGGGCGGATCTGCCGCGCCGGCTCACGCCGCTCACCACCGTGTCGGGTGTCAAGTGGATCCTGGATGGCACGCCAGTCGAGCGCTACGCCATGATGCGGAGGCCGTACGCCGACCGGCCGGGCTGGCGCGGCCAGCTCAATTTCCAGCCCGACACGCTGCAGGCCATCCTCAAGGAAGCGCTGGCCACACGCCAGCCGCTCATGTTGCATACAGTGGGCGACAGCACGGCGAGGCTCGTGGTCAACCTGATGAGCAGACTCGCGCCGGATTCAGTATGGCGCGGGCTTCGCGTCCGGCTGGAGCACGGCGACGGCATCACGCACGACCTGTTGCCGCGCATACATGACCTTGGCATCGTCGTGGTCCAGAATCCGACTCATCTCGCGCTGGGCCCCGAGCTTCTCATTGCTCGCTTTGGACGGGTGCCTGCGGACTACCAGCTCCTGCGCTCATTTCGTGTAGCCGGTGTGCCACTCGCGATTGGCTCTGACGGCCCGTGGAATCCATTTCTCAACATCATGCTCGCAACGATTCATCCAACTAATCCGGCGGAAGCATTGACGAGGGAGCAGGCCGTCACAGCGTATACCCGCGGCTCCGCCTACGCGGAGTTCAAGGAGCAGGACAAGGGCACGCTGGCGCCTGGCATGCTGGCCGACCTCGCCGTGCTGTCGCAGGACATCTTCAGCGTGCCACCGCCCGACCTGCCCAGGACGGTGAGTCTCCTGACGATGGTCGGTGGCAAAGTGGTTTATGACGCAGGAGCCTTGCAGGCTGCCGCGGGCAGCAATGCTGTGCATGACAGCGGATTTCCCGGCGTGCAGGCACGCGGCGCCATGGCCATGGGCGTGGACCAGTACACCTCGAGCCATGTCTTCGAATCGCTGCCAGACGGCGGCCGCATTGTGCTCCAGCGTGATTCCGTGGACAGCGCCGGCACCGCGACCATTCGCATGCACCTGCAGCATATCGCCCGCGCCTTCGCCGATGGTGACTTCGCACTGCCGGGATTCGTCCATGCTGAGGAAGTGCCGGGTACCGCGGTCCTGCGAGCGCGCCGAGCATTGATCCGCTACCAGTTTGACACGCTGCCGCGCGGAGGCCAGGTGAGGATCCAGGCCTCTGACTCGGTGGCGGTTGGTGCCATTCACGAGTTTCTCAGCTTCCAGCGAGAGGACCACCACGCAGCGGGGCATTCCGCTGAATAGAAACTGGCTGGCGGCCTGCCTCGTTGCGCTGGCTGGCTGCCGCACTGCACCCCCTGCACTCGATCATCAGGCCATCCTTGCTCGCCAGTCCTGGTGGGATAATCGCGACTGGGACTGGTATGAACACAACATCCCGTTTTTCGACTCGCCCGACTCCGCCATCGACGCGACCTACTACTACCGCTGGGAGCTTGTCACCAAGCACCTGACGTACGGTTCGCCCGAAACCGGCTACACCTTCACCGAGTTCATCGATCGCCCCTTCTGGTCGGGTGCCTACGGCGCGATCAGCTGTCCGCTGGGGCACCAGATGTATGAAGCGCGATGGCTCCGGAACCGCCGTTACGTGGAGGACTTTGCCCGCTACTGGTTCGAGACACCCGGCGCCGAGCCCAGGAGCTACAGCAACTGG
>DASSHL010000102.1:0-2083 GCA_035692845.1 Gemmatimonadales bacterium | reverse complement strand
GTCAACCTCGGGGCCTGAATTCATTTCCCAGTATTACCGGGTACAGTTTTCACGGCCGGGCTGGTCGATCGTCAGCGACCTCACCGACTCGACCGGCGCTACGGCCATGCATGTGGACTGGACCGCCACGGGTCAGCCGATGTGGGTTCGCATCGTACCGAATGATCGCGGCACCCGCGTTGAGCTGACGGGCGCCGTTCCAAGCCGCGACAGCAGCTATGTCCGGCGCTCGGCGGCTGCGAAGGATTCGAGTAACTCGTTGAGGCCGAAGTAGGCATAGGGCATGGGGCATGGGGCATGAGACCCCACGCCTTACGCCCCACGCCCCAGGCCCTGCACCAGCTCCCCGGCTTCCGCATTGACCGATTCCCGTACCGGGGCCACCAGCTGCGCCAGGATCACGGCGGGGTTCGCCGTCGCGGGGTCGGCCAGTGCGGCCATCGCAGATGTCACGGCGCGCCGGAATGGGGCTGGGAGCGTGAAGGTGGAGAGCCGCCGCTCCAGCGCCGCGACGCGCCGCCGCTGGAGGCGTTCGGGGTAGGGAGCTATCCGCAGGTCTTGCAGCACCCGCAGCAGCAGCCAGAGCGCAAAGAGTCCATCCCGCCTGGGCCCCCGGGCGCTCCCGGCCACCAGTTCCAGCAGCCGGTCTTCCACGCGGGCATGTTCGGCGATCGTGGCGAGGGTCACCGGCGCCAATGTACCGGTCCCCGGCCGATGCCGCCACCGCGTTGCCACCCGCCTGTCCCTGCCCTAACCTTCCCTTCATGCCACGTCCCAGAAGCATCCTGTGGGTGGACGACGAGGTGGCCAGCCTCACGTCGCATGTGCTGTTCCTTCAAGAACAGGGATTCGCGGTGGAAACCGCCGCCAACGGCGACGACGCGCTCGTGCTGCTGCAGCGCCAGCCGTACGGCGTGGTGCTGCTGGATGAGCAGATGCCGGGCCGCCGTGGGATGGAGATCTTCCGTGCCATCCGGGGACTGGACCTCTCGACGCCGGTCGTCATGGTGACCAAGAGCGAGGAGCCGGAAACGCTCAAGGACGCCATCGGCTCGGAGATCTCCGATTATCTCGTCAAGCCGGTCAATCCGCGCCAGATCCTCTCCGTGGTGACTCGCCTGCTTGAGGGCGACCGGATCCGCCAGCAGCGTCTGTCGCGCGACTTTGCGACCCGGTTCCGGGAGCTGGAGTCCCGCCGGGGCACTGATCTCGCCTGGCGCGAGTGGGTGGAATTGGTCGTCGAGCTCGCCGAGTGGGAGGTGCGGCTGGGCCAGGCGGACGAACCAGGACTGCAGGACGCACTGCGCACCCTGCAGGCCAGCGTGCGCGACGACTTCGGCCGCTTCCTGGGCCAGCACTACGCCGGCTGGATCAATGACACCCGCGCCGATCGTCCGCCCCTTTCGGTGGACGTAGGGGCCGAGTTCCTGCGGCCCGTGCTCGAAGCCCACGGCCGGGTCCTGTTCGTGGTGGTGGACTGCCTGCGGCTGGATCAGTGGGCCATGATCCGCCCCATCGTGACCGAACGGTTCGACGTCGAGACAGCGCACTATTTCTCGATCCTGCCGACGGCCACACCGTTCGCGCGCAACGCCATCTTCAGCGGGCTCTTCCCGGTGGAGATCAAGTCGCGGCATCCGCAGTGGTGGGCCGAGTACGACGAGGCAAGCCTTAACGCCCATGAGGCCGATCTGCTGGGTGAGCAGTTGCGCGAGCTGACCGGCCGCTCGGTGCCGGTCCACTACGAAAAAGTCTTCACCGCCGCGGACGGCGAGGCGCTGCTCAAGCGCTTGCCCGCCGCCCTCTCCCGGCAGGGCGTGACGGCGCTGGTGTTCAACTTCATTGACCAGCTGACCCACGGCCGGACCGAGAACTCGACGCTGTTCGAGGTCGCACGGGACACCACGGCGCTCCGCACGCTCACCAGGACCTGGTTCGAGCGCTCGGCGCTCTGGGATGCGCTGCGTGAGGCCGAGCGGCGGTCGGTGCCCGTGCTCCTGACCACCGATCATGGCTCGATTCACTGTCATTCGCCGGCCACTGTGTTCGCCAAGCGCGACACCACCAGCAACCTGCGCTACAA
>DASSHL010000101.1:0-2801 GCA_035692845.1 Gemmatimonadales bacterium | reverse complement strand
GCTGGCCCCACCCCGGAACTACCAGGGACTTGAGCATGTTGCCGGTGGCGCTGGGCTTGTGCCCCGCGGGCAGCTCTGGGGTGGCCTGTTCCACGGTGTCCGCCGTGGCCGGCGTCGCGGTGGTGGAGTCCTGGGCACATGCTACCGTCACGGCGAGCATCAGGCCGGCCAGCGCCACGAATCCACTGCGCACCGCATGCGGCAAGCACGATGACCGCATCGGTCAGCCTGCGACCACCGCGATCACGTCGATTTCCACGCGCGCGCCCTTGGGCAGCGCCGCAGCCGCGACAGTACTGCGGGCCGGGCGATGCTCCCCGAAGTGCCGGGCATAAACCGCATTCATGGGCTGGAAGTCGGCCATGTCGGCGAGGTAGACCGTCGTCTTCAGCACGGAGGAAAGATTGGCGCCCGCGGCCGACAGCACCGCCTTGAGGTTGGCAAAGACCTGCTCGGTCTGCGCGGCAGTGTCACCGGCCACAAGCTCCATACTGCCCGGGTCGAGCGCGATCTGTCCGGCGGAGTAGAGCAACCCGCCGTGCACCACGGCCTGGCTGTAGGGTCCGATGGCGCGCGGAGCGCGGTCGGTGGAGATGAAATCCATGATCAGGAGAGTCCCTCGATTGTGCCGTCAGCGGAAACCTGCATCTTCTCCGCCGCGGGCGTTTTGGGAAGGCCGGGCATCGTCATGATGTCGCCCGCAAGCGCCACGACGAAGCCTGCGCCGGCGGATGCATACACATCCCGAATGGTAATCTGGAACCCGCGCGGCCGTCCCAGCCGGGATGGATCATCGCTGAAGGAATATTGGGTCTTGGCGATGCAGATCGGAGTCTGGCCCAGCCCCATCGCTTCGCACTGGGCGATGGAGCGCTCGGCCGCGGGCTGGTAGGTGACGCCGTCTGCGCCGTAGATCTCGCGTGCGATGGTATCGATCTTGGTCTTGATGGGCAGTGTCGCATCGTAGAGCGGATGAAAATTGCTTCCGCCCTCGGCCAGCAGGGCGAGCACTTCCTGGCCGACTGCCTCCCCGCCCTCGCCGCCCTTCTCCCACACGTCGCTCAGCGCCGCACGCACGCCCCAGCCACGAGCCGCGTCGAGTACGGTGTCGAGCTCTTCCTGCGTGTCCGTAATGAAGCGATTGAGCGCCACCATCACGGGCACGCCGAACTTGCGAACGTTCGTGACGTGCGCTTCGAGGTTGGCGAGCCCCCGGGTGAGCGCGGCCACGTCGGGCGTGCCGAGCGCGTCCTTCTTCACGCCACCGTTCATCTTGAGCGAGCGCACCGTGGCCACCACCACCGCGGCCTCGGGGTTGAGCCCGCCGAACCGGCACTTGATGTCGAAAAACTTCTCCGCCCCAAGATCGGCACCGAAGCCTGCCTCCGTGAGCACGATATCGGCCATCGAAAGCCCGAGCTTCGTGGCCATGATGCTGTTGCAGCCGTGCGCGATGTTGCCGAAGGGGCCGCCATGCACCAGCGCCGGTCCTCCCTCCAGCGTCTGCACGAGATTGGGCAGCAGCGCATCCTTCAGCAGCAGCGTCATGGCACCCTGGGCCTTGAGATCGCTGGCCGTCACCGGAGTCCGGTCACGACGGAGCCCCACGATGATCCGGCCGAGGCGCGCCTCGAGGTCCTTGAGATCTGTGGCCAGGCAGAGAATGGCCATCACTTCGCTGCCCGGCACGATCACGAACCGGTCTTCGCGGGTGGGGCCGCCGTTGAGCCCACCCAGCCCCACCACGATAGACCGGAGGGCACGGTCATTCATGTCCATGGTGCGCGGCCAGGTGATGCGGCGCGAATCGATGCCGAGCGCGTTGCCCTGATGGATGTGGTTGTCAAGCAGGGCGGACAGCAGGTTGTGGGCCGACGTGATGGCGTGGAAGTCACCGGTAAAATGGAGGTTGATCTCGTCCATCGGCACGACCTGGGCATAGCCGCCCCCGGCCGCGCCACCCTTGACCCCGAACACCGGGCCCAGCGACGGCTCCCGGATGCACACCATCACCTTCTTCTTGAGGCGGCGGAGTGCCTGCGCCAGCCCGACGGTGACCGTGCTCTTTCCTTCGCCCGCCGGGGTGGGGTTGGTGCCGGTGATGAGCACCAGCCGGCCCGAGGGCTTGCGGGCCCGGATGGCTTCCATCGTGATCTTGGCCTTGAAACGACCATAGGGCAGGAATTCATCAGGCCCCAGGCCCGCTTCCGCTGCCACATCCGCGATGGGGCGGAGCTTCGCTGACTGCGCAATTTCGATATCCGACGGCACCTTGCTCACGTCATCTCCTGGCGTCAGGCCGCGATGCGTTGACCAAATGCTCGACGGGCATTGTGCCCGGTAAGCTCGTGGATCTCCGGCACACTGCATTCCAACAGGGCAGCGAGGCGCTCGGCCACCTTCACAACGAACGCCGGTTCATTGCGCTTGCCGCGGTGTGGCACCGGCGCCAGGTAAGGGCCGTCGGTCTCCACGAGCAATGAAGACTTCGGCACACGCCGGATGAGCTCATCCTGGTGCCAGCCACGAAAGGTGATCATCCCGCTGAACGATACGAAGTGGCCCAGGTCGATCGCGACCTCGAGCAATGCCTCCCCGCTGCTGTAGGAGTGCATGATGCAGCGCGTGGCCGAGTGCTCCCGGAGGATGGCCATCATGTCGTCGTCGGCTTCGCGCGAGTGGATGACGGCCGGCTTCCCAGTCTCCGCCGCCAGGGCCAACTGGGCACCCAGCGCGCGCCGCTGCATGTCACGGGGTGCATGATCGTAGTGATAATCGAGTCCCATCTCGCCGGCCGCAAC
>DASSHL010000100.1:0-10657 GCA_035692845.1 Gemmatimonadales bacterium | reverse complement strand
AAACTCCGCCGCGGTCGCGAATCGATCGGCTGGCAGCTTCTCGAGCGCCTTGGCCACGGCGGCCGCGACATTGGGCGGCACCGATTTCCTCAGCTTCGTCACCGGCGCCACCGGCTCGGCCACGATCTTCATGATGATCTGCTGGGCCGACTTCCCCATGTGCGGCGGCTCGCCGGTCAGCATTTCGTAGAGCACGCTGCCCAGCGAATAAATGTCGCTCCGGCCAGTGATCTCCTTGTCGGCCGTGGCCTGCTCGGGGCTCATGTAATGGGGCGTGCCGAGACTCATCCCGGTCTCGGTCATCCGGCCGCCGGCGGCGGCGCTCAGCGCCAGCGCAATCCCGAAGTCGGCGACCACGGGCCTGCCGTCGTGCAGCAGGATGTTCTCCGGCTTGATATCGCGGTGGATGACGCCGTGGCGATGGGCATAGTCGAGCGCGTCGGCCACGGCGACAGTGATCTTCACCGCTTCGTCAATCCCGAGCTGGGTCTCGCGATCAAGCTTCGAGCGCAGGGTCTCGCCGTCGATGAACGGCATGACGTAATAGAGGAAGCCGTCCGCGTTGCCGGAGTCGAACAGCGGCAGGATGTGCGGATGCTGGAGCGCAGCCGTGGTCTTGATCTCGACGACGAATCGCTCGGCGCCGATGACCGCGGCCAGTTCCGGCTTCAGCACCTTGAGGGCGACCTTGCGATCGTGCTTCAGGTCCTCGGCGAGATAGACCGTGGCCATCCCGCCCGCGCCCAGCTCGCGCTCGATCCGATAGCGGTCGGCGAGGGCCGCGGTGAGACGAGTCAGCACGTCGGTCATCGTACCTCCCACGCGGCGTCATCCTTCAGCAGCGCCTGGATGCGGGGATCGTCACGGATGCCGTCGAAGGTGGGCTCCAGCCGGATCGAGGCCTGGGTGATTGGCAGCGCGCTGTTCGACGAGATCGGCGCGTGCGCCTGCTGGGTGATGAGCCGGACCGCCTCATCGCGGTGACCCAGCAACAGGTGAATGGTGATCAGCGCATCGACGCTGCGCGGGCCCTCACTGGCATCCCGTGCCTGGGGATTCATGGCCACCGCCAGCTCACCCTCGCGGACGGCTTCGGCGTCCCTTCCCCGGATCGCGTTCGCCATGCCGAGCATGGAGTGGAAGTCGGCGACGGTGCCGAACACCCCGGCGCCCTTCGTGTGGCGGAGGAACGCCTCGATCAGCGCCGCAGCTGAATCGGCACGTGCCCGGGCGCGCGCCTGCGCACCAGAGGCCAGGTCATTGCGGGCCTGGTTCAGCAGTCGCTCCGGGAGATCGGCGGGCCGTTCGTCAGCGCTGCCGTTCAACGCCGCGGTGGCGGAGTCGAACTGGCGCGAGATCCGCGCGAGGCTCGCCGCCACCAGTGCCCGGCCCTCCGGCGGCACGGCACTGGAGAACGAGCCAAGCAGCGCCCGGCCACCCGCGGTGTCGCCGCGGCCGAAGACGATCGCGGCGTACAGCCAGCCAACGGCTCCGCCGCCCGACGGATCGAGGATCAGCATGCGACGCAGGGTCTGTTCGGCTTCCGAGTATCGCCGGAGCATCAGGTAGGTATACCCCATGTCGCTCAACGCCCCAGCGTTCCGGGGGTCGAGCTCGATTACCTTCTGCTCGGCGGCGAGCGCCTCGTCGTATCGGGCTCGGCGGCGCGCGATGTAGCCCACACCGGCGACGGCGTCGGCGTCGCTGGGCCGGGCGGCTGCCACTGCCTTGAAGAGCGCAAGGGCCGCGTCGAAGTCGCCCCGGGCATAGTAGGCGAAGTACGCCTGTGCGATCCGCGTCTCGGTGGCCGTCGGCGCCAGCGCCACCGCCCGGTCGAGGGCGACCCGTGAGGGCATCGTGTCGCTGGTCGTGCCGTTGCGCACCAGCCAGCTCCGGGCGGATGCCAGGCCGGCCCACGCCTCCGCGAAGGTGGAGTCGAGGGCAACCGCGCGCGCGAAGGCCTGGATCATGCCATTGTCGCTCAACGTGCCGGTCCGGTTGGCGAAGAGCTCCTGCCCGCGGTGATACCAGTCGAGTGCTTCGAGATTCTCGGTCGGTGCCGCCTGCGCTGCGGCTACCTCGGAAGTGGTGAAGCTCGTGCGCAGTGCCTGGGCCACGTTGCTTGCGATGTCGGCCTGAATCGAGAAAATGTTCTGGGCCGTCAGTTCGCGGTCGTATGACTCGGCCCAGACCTGTCGGTCACTCGGCGCGTCCACCAGCTGGACTGTCACCCGCACCTGGTTGCCTGCCCGCTGCACCTGGCCCTGCAGGAGATTCTGCACGCCCAGTTCGGTGCCTATCTGCCGGGTGGGCTTGGTGGTCTGCCGGTACTCCTGCACCGAATTTCGCGACGTGACCTGCAGCGCGGCGATCCGGGTGAGGTCGGTCAGGATCTCGCTCTGCATGCCGTCGGCGAAAGCCGCACTGCTGCTGTCGCCACCGACGTTCTCGAAGGGAAGCACCGCGACTGATCGCGTGGCGCTGGCGCTGGAACTGGCATTGCCCGCATCGTCGCCCCCGCCGACTCGTGACAGCGCAAAGCCGCCGGCAGCGAGTATCGCGACTCCGCCCGCTGCGAGCGCCCATCGCGGCACGCGGCGCCGGGCCGACCTTGCCGAACTGGTCGCGGCGATCGGCACCGTGTTCGTGGGCGTCATGCCGCCGCTCGGCGTCGCGAGCGGCTCCAGCTGTGCCAGCATCTCCTCGGCAGTCTGCCAGCGGTCAGCCGGCCGCTTCTCCAGCGCCTTCATGATGACACCACTGAGCGCGGGCGACAGTGACGGCCGATGAGTGCTCAGGAGTTCGGGTGCCTGCAACACGTGCGCGGCGAGCACCGCCTGCGGGGAAGCGCCGGTGAACGGTGGCTTGCCGGCGAGCAGCTCGTAGCCCATCACGCCCAGTGCGTAGATGTCCACCCGATGGTCGAGATGCGGGTCCGCGCTCGCCTGCTCCGGCGCCATGTAGGCTGGCGTCCCGAGCGCCACGCCAAGGGTGGTAAGGCGGTTCCGTCCACTGGCTTCGTTTACCGCCTTGGCAACGCCGAAATCCATGACCAGCGCGTGACGTCCGGAGAGCATGATGTTCTCCGGCTTGATATCACGATGAACAACGCCCCGGCTGTGGGCGTAACCCAGCGCGTCGGCCACTTCGGAAAGAAGTCGCACCGCCTCGTGCGCCGGCAGCTCGCCCTGGCGCGAGAGGCGCTCGCGCAGCGACTCGCCTTCGACATAGGGCATGACGTAGTAAAGGAAGGACGCGGGACCCGGGGAGCGGGACTCGAATGGTTCGCGTCCCGTGTCTCGCGTCTCGCGTCCCGCCTCGGCAACTCCAGAATCAATCAATCCCAGTATGTGCGGATGCTGCAGGCGCGCGGCGATCTCGATTTCCTGCATGAACCGATCGGCGCCGAGTGCGGCTGTCAGGTCCGGGCGCAGGACCTTGATCGCCACCTGGCGCTTATGCCGGAGGTCCTCGGCGAGATAGACCGTGGCCATCCCGCCCGCGCCGAGCTCGCGCTCGATCCGGTAGCGGTCGGCGAGGGCCGCGGCGAGGGCGGCCGGCGTCATCGCGAGCTGCCTGAGTGCAGGCTTGACATGAAGTTCTCGATCCTGACGAGCTGGGGCTGCGCCCGGTTGCTCTGGCCCACCATCAGGAAGTGCTGGTCGTCGGGTGCCACCGCGTAACGGGCATAGTCAAGACCCGACGCAGCGTCACTGTGAAAGAGCGCGTGCGGCGGACCGGCTCGCAGCACGGGCGTCGTTTCGATATCCGCCGCCATCAGGTCGAGCGTGGTGATGCCCCGGAAGAACAGCTCTCGCCCGGAGTGCGCCCACCGTGGCTCGACGCCCCCGTCGGTGGAGACCTGCAATTCTCCCCGGTCCACGTCTGGAAACGGGCGCACATACACCTCCCGCCGGCCCGACGCGGTGGACACGTAGGCCAGCCACCGGCCGTCGGGCGAGATGGCGGGATTGGTCTCGGCCGCTGGTCCGCTGATGAGCGGACGGAGCGCGGTATCGACGCCGAACTGCATGGCCAGGATGTCGCCCGATCCCGACTGGGCATTGGAGCTCCGCGCGACCAGCCAGCGCCCGTCCGGGGATTCGCCGACTTCGTTGATGTCGCGGCTGCCTTGCGTGACGAGCACGTCAGTGCCGACTCCAGCGGCCTGGTGCCGGAAGACAGCCTGTGGATGCACCCGCTCCGAAATGAAGAGAATGGACTTCCCGTCCGCTGACCAGGCGGGGCGCACGTCCGGAGCTGGGTCGAGCGTGAACCTGGTCAGTGCGCCGGACGGAAGCTGCTTGATCCAGATATCGCTGCCGGTCGAGCCCGAGCGTGAGAGCTCAATGGCCGCACGTTTTCCATCAGGCGAGAGCGCCAGTCCGCGTATCTCACCGGTTTCACGCCACGCGGAATCGGCCGGGCGCGCGGTACCGTCGCGGGCCACCCACTCGAGCTCCGACGCCGCTCCCGCCGAGCCCGCGACATAGAAGAGGGTGCCCGCGTCGGTCACGGCGAGGTCCACACCGGCGTAGGTGCCGGCGATGCGGACACCGCCCGCCGCCGCCTCAGGGGCGGACGCCAACGCCAGATGCCGCTCGTCGAATCGTGCCGTCTGCAGTGTGCCATCAACGGTGACAAACAGGAGCCGGCCCGCGGCATACCGGGCGCTCACCGCCCGGGTGAGCACGCTGCACTCGCGGGTGCCGATCCGGCAGGCCACAATCGAGAACTCTCGCGGGGCGTCGTTGGAATGGCGAAGGCGGAAGAGGACGACGCGGTTGCCCGGCAGCACCTGAGGCCAGGCGATCCCCGTTTCGCCGTGGAGGGAATCGAGCGGCATGACCGTCTCGCGACCGCTGCCGTCTGGCCTGACCCGCTGCAACCCCGCGAAATCGGCATCGAAGTAGATATATCCGTCGGCGGCCCAGTCTGCTCCGCTCGTCCCCAACGGTGCACCGACGACGGTGCTCGGCAGGCCACCGGAGAGCGGCACGACCTTGAGCGAGCGCCCATCGCGATCAGTGACGTAGCCGACCTGCCGACCATCGGGAGAAATGAATGGATCGTAGGCGCCCTCCGTGCCGGGTATGGGCCGTGCCGCCAGCTCCCCGCGTGACTTGACCCAGAGCGGTCCGTCTATCGAGTCGCCCGCGCTGTAGACCAGCGTGGCTCCGTCCCGGGACACCGCGATATGGGTGCCGAGCAGCGAGAGTCCGGGTGACTGGCCGGGAGGAAAGCCCACCACGAACTTCGACACCGGGAGCGGCTCGGACCGGACACGCCCCCAGAGCCAGAGCCCGCCGGCGACGAGCGCAATGGCCCAACCAGCCCAGGACGCGAGGGTGACGAGCCGCCGAGCATGTTTCATCCCGTGGGGGCGCGAGTCGGCCGCACGAGCCGCCACTGGCGTCGCCCCACTGAGCGCACCGGCAAAGGCCGCGGCCGTCGCGAATCGGTCGGCCGGCAGCTTCTCCAGTGCGGTGCGCACGGCATCGTCAACTGCCGCGGGCACCCGCGGCCGCATGCGCAGGATGGAGACAGGCTGCTCGGTCAGGATCCTGGCCACGATCGCCTGCGCCGAGCTCCCGATGAACGGAGGATCGCCCGTGAGCATCTCGTACGTCACGGCGCCCAGCGCGTACACGTCACTCGGCGGTCCGATCTCCCGCTCACCCATCGCCTGCTCGGGGCTCATGTACTGCGGCGTGCCGAGGCTCATGCCGGTCTCGGTCATGCGCGACGCATTCTCGCTTCGGCTCACGGCCAGCGCGATGCCGAAGTCGGCTACCAGGGCGCGACCGTCATGCAGCAGCACATTCTCGGGCTTGATGTCGCGATGAATCACGCTGTGGCGGTGGGCGTAGTCGAGCGCGCTCGCCACCTCGGTGGCCAGCCGAACGGCGTCAGCGACCGGCAGCTGTTTCTCACGCGCGATCCGCTCGCGGAGGCTCTCGCCTTCGACGTACGGCATGACGTAGTACGCCGTTCCGTCGACCTCGCCGGAATCGATGAGGCCGAGAATGTGCGGATGCTGCAGGGTGGCGATCGTCTGGATCTCGCGCAGGAAGCGGCCGGCCCCGATGACGGCGGCAAGTTCGGGCCGGAGGACCTTGATCGCGACGTGGCGGTGATGCTTCAGGTCCTGGGCGAGATAGACCGTGGCCATCCCGCCCGCGCCGAGCTCGCGCTCGATCCGATAGCGATCGGCGAGCGCTGCATTAAGCCCGGAGGGAATGGAGTTGTGGGGGGAATCCACGGCTCTAGTCTAACGCGGTGCTTGCCCAGCCGTCAGGTCAGGCGGGCGGGAGGTACCGGCGCGCGGGCCGCAATCAGGGTGACATTGTCGGTGGCACCGCGGTCAAGCACCAGTTGCAGCAGCGTGCGACAGAGCTGCTCGGAGGACGTCATGGCTTCGACCTGCGCCTTGATTTCCGCCGTGCTCACGTGCTTGGTGAGGCCGTCGGTGGCGAGCAGGATCACGCACCCGCGCGGGATGTCGATCCGTGTCACGGCCGGAGTCGCCGTGTCACCGCCAATGGCACTCGAGAGCACGTGGCTGAAGGGCGACGTTTCAGCCCGCTCAGCGGGTATGATGCCCTGGTCCACCAGTGCCTGGGCAATGGTCTGGTCGCGGGTCATCTGGGTCAGCTCCCCGTGCCAGTAGCGGTAACAGCGGCTGTCGCCGACCTGGATGACGTACATCCATGGAAAGACGGCGACCGCCAGCGTGAGCGTGGTCGCCATCTTGTGGTCGGGATCCTTGAGCGCCCGCTGGCGAACGGCCTGATGCGCCTCCAGTGCCGCTGCGGTCATGGCTTCGTAGAATTCGCCGTCGGACGCGGCGCCCGCCGCATGATAGGAACGCAGCGACGTCGCGACATACTCGGTGATGGTCTCGAGTGCGAGGCGGCTCGCGTCACCCCCGCCGGAGCCCCCGCCCACACCGTCGGCCACCAGCATGTAGGTGGCCAGACGCTCCCCGAGCAGCGGCAACTTGTCCGCTTCCGGGAGACTGGTCCCGTGCACCACCACCTGGGGGTGCACCGTGCAGAGCATGAAGTGGTCCTGGTTTTCCTTCCGGACCAGTCCGATGTGGGTGATGCCAAACAGGTCCAGCTCCACATCACGAGGCCGCGCCCACTGGATGTCGGTGTCCATGCGTTGCCCTTCCGCGTCCAGAGGTTACGCCTGTCACCCTACCGCCACGCATCGTGGAGTCCCTGAGGATACGGCCAGCTGGCTGAAGCAGCTAGAGGGCGTCCGCCAGCACTTCCCGGCGAGCCGGGTCAACCGGCGGCACCCGCCCAGACTTGCACCGTTGCGAACTTCAGCTGTGAATGGAAAGGGTGAAGCTTACCGCATTCCGCTGTTCCACCGGTCCATCATCATTAGCCGGGAAGCCCCGCTCGAGGTGGCCCGGTTCCGGATCATCAGAAAGTCGCCGTTGGGCAGCAGGTCGAACGACGGTGCGTAGTCCTTCACATTCAGCAGCACGCGCTGGTCGGCGATGCCAAACGACGCACCGGCGACGACTCGAGCCGACACCAGCACATCGCCCGCGCGGTAGAGGAGCTCCCGCCCGTCTCGCGACCAGCTCGCGGCCAGCAGAGGCCCGGCGCCCGCGACGCCCGGCCGGGGAATCTGCCAGCGCTCGGCGCGGGAAAGGTCGGTCGAGCGGACCAGCAGTTCCGGGTGGCCCGACGCGCGTGAGCCGTAGGCGAGCCAGCGACCGTCCGGCGAGACGGAGGCGCCCACGACGTCGGCCTCTTCCGGGAGCACGACGCGGTCGGGCGAGTCAGGCGCGCGCAGGTCGTGCACCAGCAGGCTGCTGCTCGTTCCCCGGGACGCCATGTAATAGAGAAGCCCAGCCGGCGAGACTGCCATGGGCACGGCGAATCCCCCGGAGTGAATGGTCAGTACCGGTTCGAGGGCGGCGGTCCCACCGACACTGGCGCGGAAGATTCCCATCTTCCGCAAGCTCAGGCCGGCGAAGATCACCGTGTCGCCATTCGAGGTGAAGACAGGACTCCTGAGGAACAGCCCGGGCTCCGCGAGCCGGACCGTGGCCCCGGTACCCAGGTTCCTCAACCGGAGTTCGTCCGGGCCTGCTCCCGTGACGGTCAGCGCGGCCCAGCGCGCGTCAGGCGAGGCCACGACAGCCGAAAAGTTTCCGGATCTTGTAGTGTCGACAGCGACCACGCTCCCGTCGCGCCGGACGCGCACCAGGTCGGTCGCGGACCAGTCCTCTCCCGTGAGGTACAGCAGGCGACCGGTCCGCGATGCGGAAATGCTGCCGTTGTTCGAAATCGCCACCGTTTGCAGTCCTGCGACGAGGAGGCGTTCAGGTCCGGTCACCCGGAGCGATCGCAGGTCGAACGGCACGGCGACGATGGTGCCATTAGCCCGCGTGACGATCAGGTGCCCGGGCTCGGCATAGGCGACGCGAACGCCCGGCATGATCACCTTCGGCGCTCCGCCGTCGGGCCCCACGACGGCAATCCGCCACTCGGCCGTCTTCTGGAAGTCGGCGCGCCCCTCGACGAAAAGCAGGCCCCGGTTGTTCGGGAGTGCCACCGGAAAAACGTGCCAGAACTGGGCGGTGTCCGAACCCACGGTGGTGAGTTGGACGCGCTTCCCTCCCTCCGCGGAGAATTGCACCAGCCCCGCGACCTGGGCCAGCACCAGGCGTTCGTTCCCCATCCAGGCGGGCGGAACCACGAGGTCGGTAGTGTCGGTCACCCGCGTCCCCGTCCCTCCCGCAACTGGCATCAGCTCGAGAGCACCGTCGCGGAGGAACGCGATGCGGGTGCCGTCGGGGGAGAGTGACGCGACGATCGCACCGCGGGTCCCCGGAATCGGCTGGGGCGGCGCACCGTCGCTTCGCAGGAGCCAGAGCGCACCATCGCTGGCCGGATACACCACCATCCGGCCGTCCGCCGACATGGACGGCGGACCGACGATGCGTGCGGTGTCGGGAGTGGTCAACTCGACCTGCCAAGAGTCCGTCATCGAGCGGTCGGGAGCGGGGCGCAACCAGGCCCACGCTGTCAGCGCAAGCGCCAGTGCGGCGACCGTGAGCCCGGCGATCAGGGGATTTACCTTGCGCCGAACGCCAGCCGGTGTCGCGCCGCTTCTGGCGATCGGTGACGAGACCCTGAACGCGGGGTTCGCGAGCGCATAACCGAAGGCACTGGCACTATCGAACCGGTCCGCAGGAAGCTTCTCCAACGATTTGGCCACCGCGGCCGCAACGTGCGGCGGCACCGACTTGCGCAGCGTCATGACTGGCCGCGGATCTTCGGTCACGATCTTCATGATGATCTGCTGGGCGGAGGCGCCGGTATGCGGCGGATTGCCGGAGAGCATCTCATAGAGCACGCTGCCGAGCGAGTAGATGTCGCTGCGCGCGGTGATCTCCTTCTCGGCTGTCGCCTGCTCCGGGCTCATGTAGTGCGGCGTGCCCAAGGACAGGCCCGTTTCGGTCATCCGGCCGCCCGCTGCCGTGCTCACCGCCAGCGCGATGCCGAAGTCGGCCACCATCGGCCGGCCCTCGTGCAGCAGGATGTTTTCCGGCTTGATATCCCGGTGGATGATCCCGTGGCGGTGCGCGTATTCCAGCGCGTCAGCCACCTCGCGGGTGAGCCGCACCGCCTCCTCGATACCGAGCTGGCGCTCCCGGTCGAGCCGGGTGCGCAGCGTCTCGCCCTCGACGTAGGGCATGACATAGTAGAGGAAGGACACGGGACTCGGGGCACGGGACGCGGGCGCTTCGAGTCCCGCGACTCGCGTCTCGCGTCCCAGCTCCGCCACGCCCGAATCAAACAATGCCAGAATGTGCGGATGCTGCAGGTTGGCGGTGGTCTTGATCTCCGAAAGAAATCGCTCGGCGCCGATGACGGCCGCCAGCTCGGGGCGCAATACCTTGATCGCGACCTTGCGGCCGTGCTTCAGGTCTTCGGCGAGGTAGACCGTCGCCATCCCGCCCGCGCCGAGCTCACGCTCAAGGCGGTAACGGTCGGCCAAGGCAGTAGCCAGGCCAGCGTCGGTCAGGCGGAACTCCAAATAGGGGAGACTTGAGCATACGACGGGGAAGGCAGGGCAGCTAGAGGGCTTCCGCCGACAGCTCCTGTCGAGCCAGGTCAACCAGCGCCCAGTAGGAGGGGCGATAGCCCTGCTTCGCTTCGATCGCGGCTGCTGTGGCCTGGACTCGTGCTGCCAGCCACCGCTGCCGCTTCACGAACGCCTCATGGCGGAGCGCCGACTCTGGCGACATCCCCTCGGGGATCGGTCCATGCCCGCCAGATACCACACGCACCGCGCTGTACGCCTTCGCAAGCCGAACCAGTGGGAGGCGATACCAGGGATATCCCAGGCCCGTCCCTGAATCGGCGTCCTCCAGCATCGCGTCGAGCACGGCGTTGTCGACATGGTCCTGCCACAGCGTTGCCAGGTCGCGCCACTCGGCGACCACGACAAGCTGGGGATCGTACTCGAGATCGGAAGGCTCCTGGGTCTCGAAGTGCCGGACGCCAAGCTGCGAAAGCCAGTGCCGGATACCGGGGCGGGTGATGGTGGACAGGCCCATCCACAGCGTCACGCCCACGTCACGATACGCCGACGACGCTACCTCGGAGCAGAAGAGCTTTGAGGG
>DASSHL010000099.1:0-7966 GCA_035692845.1 Gemmatimonadales bacterium | reverse complement strand
GAAGCTGGGCACCGCGAACGGGATGACTCGCATGACGATCATGAATGACGACCGCTGGCGCAGCACGTTGACCCGGAATCGTCCCACACCTGGCATGCCCCATGAGCAATCGAAGTCGCGCAGGCGGTCGAGCCGGGCGCGGTCTTCGTCGCTGGTCAGCAGCCGCAACGCGATGGCGCGAGTCTGATCCGGAGTGAGCCGCTGCTTGGTGAGCGCCACCAGCCGGCCGTTGATGCGCGCCCGGAAGACATCCCCGGCCTTGATGTGAAGGTCGGACGCGCCGCGCTCCACCGCCGCCGCGATGATCTTTTCGATGCTGGTGCGTACCGCGGTCGGCTCGCCGTCGCTCATGTCCGCCTCATGAAGCCCATGTGATCGTACACGATTGCCATCGTCTCGCTGGCGAGCGCGCGGGCGCGCATGGCGCCGCCCTGGAGAATCTCGTCCACCCGCGCGGGAGCCGCATTGAGCTCCGCCGCCCGCTCCCGGATAGGCGCCAGCACAGCGCTCATGTTGTCGGCCAGGACCCGCTTGCAGTCGAGGCAGCCCCACTTGGCCCCTCGGCAGTTGTCGGCCACGAGCTGGACGGTCTCGGGCGGCGAGAAATGCCGGTGCAGGTGGTAGATGTTGCAGATCTCGGGCGTGCCCGGATCGGTGCGCCGCTTGCGTGCCGGATCGGTCTTGGCCGGGCGCAATTTCTGCCAGATTTCTTCCGGCGTGTCGAGGATGCCGATGGTGTTGCCCCTGCTCTTCGACATCTTGGTGTCGCCGTCGAGCCCCATGATGCGCTTGGCCTCGGTCAGTAGCGCCTCGGGTTCGGGCAGGACGGTCGCGCCCTCGGCATAGGTGTTGTTCCAGCGGCGGGCAATGTCGCGGGCGAGCTCCAGGTGCTGCACCTGGTCCTCGCCCACCGGCACCTTGTCGGCGCGGTAAAGGAGAATGTCGGCCGCCATCAGGATGGGATAGTTCAGCAGTCCAG
The DNA here is from genome assembly GCA_035692845.1 of Gemmatimonadales bacterium. Classification (GTDB taxonomy): domain Bacteria; phylum Gemmatimonadota; class Gemmatimonadetes; order Gemmatimonadales; family GWC2-71-9; genus CAMLHP01. Next base: position 6,987 of record DASSHL010000099.1, on the reverse strand, counting down.
CCGGAATGGCCTCGTGCCCGGCCGACTTATCTTTGAACTGCGTCATCCGCTCGAGCTCGCCGACGTGCGCCACGGCGTTGAGCAGCCACGTAAGCTCGGAGTGCTCGGGTACGTGCGACTGCACGAACAGCACCGCCCGCTCGGGATCGACGCCGGAGGCAAGCAGCCCCACCGCCATCTCACGCGTGCGACGCGCATGCTCCGCCGGATCGTAGAAGGCACCGGTGATGGCGTGCAGGTCCACGATGCAGAAGATGCATTCGTAGCGCTCCTGCAGCTCCACCCAGTTGCGCACCGCGCCGAGCCAGTTGCCGATGTGCAGCTCGCCGGTGGGCTGAATTCCTGAAAAGATGCGTGACATGCCGCGCAAGGTATCCACCCTGGAGAGGCACCGCAAGATGCTGGCAGACTTGGACTTAGTACGCATCGCGCGGGACGCCGCCCTGGCCGCGGCGGACTATATCCGGACCACGGGCCGACCCCGGGGACCGAGCGGCTGGGACGAAAAATCCAGCCACGATTTCGTGAGCGACGTGGACCGCGGCGCTGAGGAGCTCATCCGGGAGCGAATCGGGAAGGCCGCTCCCGGCACGCATATCATTGGCGAGGAACTCGGACCCGAACTCGCGCTCGATGGCGCCACGTGGATCGTCGACCCGATCGACGGCACCACGAATTTCCTGCACGGCTATCCTGCCTATGCCGTTTCTGTTGCGGCCGCCATCGATGGAAGACTTGCCGCCGGCGTCGTGGTGCACGTGCCCGATGGGCGCCTGTTCCATGCCGTTCGCGGCCAAGGCGCGTTCTGCAATGACGAACCGATCCGCGTCTCAACGATCCGGGAGCCCGGCCGGGCACTCATCGGTACCGGCTTTCCCTTCAAGGATCTCACTGGCATGGACCGCTATGTCGAGCAGTTCAGGCAGGTGGCCGCGGCAACTGCGGGCATCCGCCGCCCGGGATCGGCGGCGCTCGACCTTTGCTCCGTTGCATCCGGCGAATACGATGCCTTCTGGGAGCTGAGTCTCTCGGCATGGGACATTGCCGCCGGCACGCTGATCGTGCGAGAAGCTGGCGGACGCGTCACGGATGACACCGGCCGGGACATCGGCATCGAGCACGGCCCGGTGGTGGCCGGGAATGCGACGATGCATCGGTGGATGCTGGGGGTGGTAGGGCGACCTTCGCAGGGGCCAGGGATCAGGGATTAGGGCTGCGTCATACGACTTCTGTGTACGACCCTGATCCCTAACCCCTAATCCCTTGCTGTCAGTATCCTCGCGCCATCCCGCGTAATCGCCACCGTGTGCTCGAAATGCGCGGAGAGACTGCCGTCAGCGGTGACGACGGTCCATTTGTCGGGCAGGGTGCGCGTCTGGTAACGCCCAGCGGTGATCATCGGCTCGATGGCGATTGTCATTCCGGGCTTGAGCTGGGGGCCGCGACCCGGCTGGCCGTGGTTGGGCACCTGCGGATCCTCGTGGAACCGGGTGCCGATGCCGTGGCCCACGAGTTCCCGCACCACGCCGAATCCGGCCGCTTCCGCCACTGTCTGCACCGCGTGGCCGATGTCGCCCACATGCTTCCCAGCTCCAGCCGCCGCGATGCCGGCGTGCAATGCTTCCTCGGTGACGCGCATGAGCCGCTCGGCCTCCTCGCTCACCTGCCCCACAGGGATGGTGACAGCCGCGTCAGCATGAAGACCCTCGAGGTGCACGCCGCAATCCACGCTGACGATGCTTCCCTCTTCCAGAACCCGCTTCCTGGTCGGGATGCCGTGCACGATCTCGTCGTCCACCGAGACGCAGAGTGTCTTGGGAAAGCCGTACAATCCCTTGAACGACGGCGTAGCGCCGTCGTGGCTGCGGATGAACTCTTCGGCGGCAGCGTCGAGATCCTCGGTGGTGAGCCCCGGACGCATGATCTCGCGCATGAGGGCGTGGCTGCCGGCGACAATGGCACCGGCTCGCGCCATGATCCCGATCTCGCGAGGTGACTTCAGCGTGATCACGACTTGACAGCCTCCCGGACACGCTTGGCGATGTCCTCCACCGTGCCGATCGCGGGAATGCGCACCACACCGCCGCGCCGCTGGTACCAGTCCAGCACCGGCGCCGTCTGCTCCCGATAGGCGGCAAGCCGCACCGCCACGGCCGCAGGATCATCGTCAGCACGACCCTCGAGGCCGCGTCGGCGCTCCAGCCGGGCCAGGATCTCGGCATCAGGCACGTCGAAAAACAGGACGCGGTCAACCTGGCGCTCGAGGTCGGCCAGGATCCGGGCTACACCTTCGGCTTGCGCGATGGTCCGCACCACGCCGTCGAGGATCACGCCCCTCGAGGATGCCGGCTTGGCCAGTTCCTCGCGCACCACGCCCAGGATGATGTCATCGCTGACCAGCTGTCCCGCTTCCATGACGGCCTTGGCCTTGCGACCGAGGGGCGTGCCGCTCTTCACGGCATCCCGCAGCAAGTCGCCGGTCGCGAACTTGGGGATGCCGAGATCCCGGGCGAGGAGCGCGCCCTGTGTGCCTTTGCCCGCGCCCGGAGGGCCGAGGAGGAGAATGTCCATGATGGTCGTCTGTCGTCGGTCTTCGGTCGTCGGTTATCAGTCGTGAGTCGCGGTCAGCCGGCCAAAAATGAGCAGCGGGAGGCGATTCCTCACCTCCCGCCCGCTGCGGTCGCGTATCATCGACGACCGATGACTGGTGACCTGCGACCCTACATATATCTCTGCCGGCCCCGGAACTTCACCCGGCCGGTCTTCATGAAGCTGTCGTACTTGCGCAGGGTGCGATGCTGCTCGATCTGCGCCACGGTATCCAGCAACACACCGACCACGATCAGCACCGAGGTCCCGCCAAAGTGCGCCTGGATGCCGGTCCAGTTGGACACCACCAGCGGCACCAGCGAGACGAAAGCAAGGAAGAGCGAGCCGGGCAGGGTGATGCGCCCCAGAACGTTATCGATGTAGTCTGCGGTCGCAGCACCGGGCCGGACACCGGGAATGAAGCCGCCCTGCTTCTTCAGGTTCTCGGCGAGGTCCACCGAGTTGAAGACGATCGAGGTGTAGAAATAGCTGAAGATCACCGTCATGATCGTGAAGATGATGGCGTATCCCCAGCCTCCCGTCGTCGGGTTGAAGAAGGCCGCGATGTCCTGCAGGAGCGGGTTCTTGGTGAAGCTCGCGATCGTTGCCGGAACCACGATGATGGTCTGGGCAAAGATGATCGGCATCACGCCGGCGGTAATGAGCCGCACCGGGATGAACGTCTTCTGCCCTTCGCGCACCCGTCCCCTGCCCATCACCTTGCGCGGGATCTGGATGGGGATCCGGCGTGCCGCCATGGTCATGGCCACGGTGGCCGCGATCACCGCCAGCACCGCCGCAATGAAGAACACGGCACCCAGCAGCGACACCACGCCGCTCTTGATGAACTGGACCAGCTGCAGCGACGAGGGCCAGAGCCGTTCCAGGATCGAGAACGTGATCAGCAAGCTCATGCCGTTGCCCACGCCCCGCTCGGTGATCTGCTCGCCCAGCCACATCACGAAGATGGCGCCGGTCGTCAGCGTGATCACCATGACCAGCCGGGACGTGAAGCCCGGATTGGCGACCGCACCCGGGATGGACTCGGTAAAGAGCGCGTAGGTGTAGGCCTGCGCCAGCGACAGGGCCACGGTGATGTACCGCGTCCACTGGGTCAGCTTCTTCCGGCCATCCTCGTCCTTCTGCATCTTGCCGACCGACGGCATGACGCCGCCCGCCAGCTGGAAGATGATGGACGCCGAGATGTACGGCATGATGCCGAGCGCAAAGACGGTGGCGCGCGACAGCCCGCCGCCCAGTGTGTCATAGAGGCCGAAGAAGCCGGCGGCACCCGAGTTCCGGATGTAGTCGGCCAGGGCCTGGACGTTCACCCCCGGGGCGGCGATATGGGCGCCGACCCGATAGAGCAGCAACGCGATGAAGGTGAACCAGAGCTTGCGCTTCAGTTCGTCATCGATCGCGAAAGCCGGAACCCGGGGTGCAGTCACGGCTGCTCGACCTGGCCGCCGGCGGCCTCGACCTTGGCGCGCGCCGACGCCGAGCAGGCCATGCCGCTCACATGATACGCCCGGTCGGCTTCACCGGTCGCCAGAAGCTTGACCGGGGTCCCGCCCTGCCGGATGAGACCGGCAGCCTCGAGCGCCTCGGGCGTTACCTCGGTGCCCTTGAGCGCCGAGAGCTGGCCAAGATTCACCACCTGCGCGGTGACCTTGAAGGGATTGGTGAAGCCGCGCTTGGGCAGCCGGCGGTAGAGCGGCATCTGGCCGCCCTCGAAGCCGGGATTGGTGCTGCCGCCGGTGCGCGCCTTGTGGCCCTTGTGCCCGCGGCCCGACGTCTTGCCCAGGCCGGAACCCACGCCTCGGCCCACGCGCTTCCGCGCCGTGGTCGCGCCCTTGGGCGCCCGCAGGTTGGAGAGCGTCAGCTTTTCAGTCTTGTCCGCCATCAGGCCTCCCCGGCCGGCGCCACGTCCACGAGGTGGCGCACCTTGTACAGCATGCCACGCACCGACGGATCGTCCTTGATCACCACCGACTGCTGGTGATGGCGGAGGCCCAGCGCGCGCAGGGTGCGCCGCATGGTCTCCGAATGTCCGATCGCCGAACGGATCTGGGTCACGCGCAGGCCCTTGGCCTGGACTGCCTCAGGCAGCGTGGCTTCGTGATGCGCCGGACCCTGCCGGCCAACAACAGGATTGCGTCCCATGGTTCAGACCTCCTGCCGCGGCTGGTAGTTGATCAAGTCCACCTCGATGCCGCGCTCGCGCGCCACCTGGCGCACACTCACGAGGCTCGCCAGGCCCTGGGCCGTGGCGCGCACCATGTTGTGCGGGTTGGTGGACCCGAGGCACTTGGTCAGGATGTCGGTGATGCCGGCACACTCGAGCACCGCGCGCACCGGCCCACCGGCAATGACGCCGGTACCGGTGGCGGCCGGCTTGAGCAGGACCCGTCCTGCGCCGTGCTCGCCGATCACTTCATGCGGAATGGTCGTGCCGGTGCGCGGCAGGTCGAACATCGCGCGCTTGGCCGCCTCGACCGCCTTCCGGACCGCTTCCGACACTTCGTTGGCCTTGCCGGTGGCAATGCCCACCCGGCCCCGGCCATCGCCCACCGCCACGAGCGCGTTGAACGAGAACCGGCGCCCACCCTTCACCACCTTGGCCACCCGGTTGATGGACACCACGTTCTCGATCAGGTCGCTGCCTTCACGATCGCCGCGGTCGCCGCCCCGGCCACCGCGACCGCCGCCGCCCCGGCCACCGCGCTCGCCACCGCGACCGCCACGACCACCACCGCCCCGGCCACCGCGTCCCGGCCGTTCCTGCGGCGTCGGCGCGCTGCCCTCGACGGTCTGCGCGCCCTGGGGCGACGTGCTTGCCTTCTGCTGGGCGGTGCCATCCGCCTGCTTCTCGTCAGCCATTTAGAACTCCAGTCCGCCCTCGCGTGCGCCGTCTGCGACGGCCTTCACGCGACCATGATATCGGTAGCCGCCGCGGTCGAAGACCACCCGGCTGATGCCTGCTGCCTTGGCCCGCTCCGCGAGCAGCGCGCCGGTGGCCTTGCCGCGGCCGACCTTGCCCGCCTCGCTCGCGGCAACACCCTCGCTGTGGTCGCTCACGCCGAGCAGCGTCACGCCGCGCACATCGTCCACCAGCTGGGCGTAGATGTGCCTGAGCGAGCGGAAGACCACGAGCCGCGGGCGCTCGGCGGTGCCGGTGAGCCGCTTCCGCAGCCGCAGGTGACGGCGGCCGCGACGCGCGACACGTGACTTGGGCGCATGAATGGCGCGCATGATTACTTCGCTCCTGTCTTGCCGGCCTTGCGGCGAACCTGTTCACCCTGATAACGGATGCCCTTGCCCTTGTAGGGCTCCGGCGGCCGCACCAGGCGGATCTCGGCGGCGACCTGTCCGACCTTCTCCTTGTCGGCGCCCTCGATCCTGACCACGGTGTTGTTCTCCACGGTGATCTTCACGCCCTCGGGCGCGCGGAATTCCACCGGGTGCGAGTAGCCCACCACGAGGTTGACCCCGTATGGCTTGGGCTCCGCCTTGTAGCCGACCCCCTGGATGTCGAGCGTCTTCCGGAACCCCTTGTCCACGCCCTCGACCATGTTGGCCACCAGCGCGCGGGTGAGCCCGTGCAGCGCCCGGGAGCGCGGCTCGTCGTTGGGCCGGGTGACGTTGACCTTCTCATCCGCCACGGCCACCTCGATGCCGGCGGGCAGCGTGCGGCGGAGCTCGCCCCTGGGCCCCTTGACCCGGACGGTGCGATCCTGGATCTCCACGGTCACACCCTTGGGAATGGCCACGGGCATCTTGCCGATGCGGCTCATGGGATCCTCCTCACCACACGACGGCGAGCAGTTCGCCGCCGAGGTTCTGGGTGCGCGCGTCGCGATCGCTCATCAGGCCGCGCGACGTGCTCACGATCGCCATGCCGAGCCCGTTCTTGACGCGAGGAATCTCGCGGCTCTTGACGTAGCGGCGGAGTCCTGGCGTCGAGACCCGGCGCAGTTCCCGGATCACGGGCGACTCGTCGTGATACTTGAGGTAGAGCCGGAGCACGCCGTGCGCCCCGTCATCGAGGACCTTGAAGTCCGCGATGTAGTGATTGTCCTTCAGCAGCCGCGCCACCTCGCCCTTGAGCTTGCTCACCGGCATGTCCACACGCCGGTGGCCCGCTGCGCAGGCGTTGCGGATGCGCGTCAGCATGTCCGCTACGGGATCTGTCAGGCTCATCGCACCCTTCCCTTACCAGCTGGCCTTGCGCACGCCGGGGATCATCCCCTGCAGTGCGAGATCGCGGAAGCAGATCCGGCAGAGGCCGAACTTGCGCAGTACCGCGCGCGAGCGGCCGCACCGCTGGCAACGCCGCACCACTCGCGACTTGAATTTTGGCGTGCGCTTTGCGCGCTCGATCCAACAGGTCTTCGCCAT
>DASSHL010000098.1:0-5597 GCA_035692845.1 Gemmatimonadales bacterium | reverse complement strand
CAGAAAGTCTTGTGCAGGTTCAGGTGACACACGTCGGCACCGATGTCGGCCGGCCGGCAGAGCCCGACCTGCGCGTTCATGTTGGCGCCATCCATGTACACCTGACCGCCGTGCTCGTGCACCACCCGGCAGATCTCGCGGATCGAGCTCTCGAAGACGCCGTGGGTCGACGGATAAGTGACCATGAGCGCCGCCAGCGAATCGCGATGCTCCGCGGCCTTGGCGTTGAGATCGTCGACGTCGATGTTGCCTTCTTCATCACTGCGAACGTTCACGACCGTCATGCCCGCCATTACCGCGCTCGCCGGATTGGTGCCGTGCGCCGAAGTGGGAATGAGGCAGGTGCGGCGCCGGGTGTCGCCACGCGCCGCGTGGAAGGCACGTATCACCATGAGGCCCGCGAACTCACCCTGTGCACCGGCATTCGGCTGCAGCGAGACGCGTGCAAACCCGGTGATCTCGGCGAGCTGGTCTTCCAGCTGGGAGAACAGCACCTGGTAACCCTGTGCCTGGGACTCGGGCGCAAAGGGATGCAGGCGGTTGAATTCCCGGAAGCCGATCGGGATCATCTCGGTCGTGGCGTTCAGCTTCATGGTGCACGAGCCGAGGGGAATCATCGCGGCGGTGAGCGAGAGGTCGCGCGACTCGAGCCGCTTGAGGTAGCGCAGCATCTCGGTCTCGCTGCGGTACTTCTGGAAGACCGGATGGGTCATGTACTCGCCCTGGCGGCGAAGCGCGGCCGGGATGGCGGTTTCCTGCGACACGCCCAGGTCGTCCAGCATGAACGGCAGCATGTCGTCCTGCGAAAAGACTGTGATGAGGTCGGCGAGGTCGCCGAGGGTCACAGTTTCATCCAGCGCTACAGCGAGCCGGGTGGGCGAGAGCTGGCGAAGATTGATCTTCCGCGCCCGTGCCGCGTCGAGAATGCGCGCAGCGGCCCACTTCTCCACGTCCACGGCGACGGTATCGAAGAAGCTGTCATGGAGGACGCGGTAGCGGAGCCGGCGGAGCGCGTTGGCCAGCAGCACGGCGCGGCTGTGCACCTGCTCGGCGATGCGGCGGATGCCGTCGGGGCCGTGGTAGACCGCGTACATCGCCGCCATGACGGCCAGCAGCACCTGCGCCGTGCAGATGTTGCTGGTGGCCCTCTCGCGACGAATGTGCTGTTCGCGCGTCTGCAGTGCCATGCGGAGCGCGGGACGGCCGTCGGTATCACGTGACATGCCGATGATGCGGCCCGGCAGGTGCCGCTTGTATTCCTCCCGCGTCACGAAGAACGCGGCATGCGGGCCGCCGTAGCCCATCGGCACACCGAAGCGCTGGCTGTTGCCGACGGCGATGTCGGCGCCCCAGGCGCCGGGCGGCTCGATGAGCGCCAGCGCCAGCAGGTCGGTGGCTGCGGTGACCAGTGCGCCGGCCGCATGCGCGCGCCCGGCGAGGTCGCGGAAGTTGCGGATCTCCCCGTCGGTGGCGGGGTACTGGATCAGGCAGCCGATGACGCCTGAGTCGAAAGTGAACGAGTCGGGCTCGCCTTCGACGATGGTGATGCCGCGTGCTTCGGCGCGAGTCCGTACCACCGCGATGGTCTGCGGATGGCAGCGGGCATCCACGAGCCACGTATGCGGGCCGGGCTGCTTGCTCACGGCCTGCGTCAGCGCCATGGCCTCGGCGGCCGCCGTGGCCTCATCGAGCAGCGAGGCTGTGGCGATGGGGAGCCCGGTCAGTTCGGCCGTCACGGTCTGGAAGGTGAAGAGCGCCTCGAGCCGGCCCTGCGCGATTTCGGCCTGGTACGGGGTGTAGGCGGTATACCAGCCGGGATTCTCGAGAATGTTCCGGAGGATGACGGGCGGCGTGAAGGTGCCGGAGTAACCCATCCCGATGTAGGAACGAAAGACCTGATTCTGGCCCGCCATGGCACGCAGGGCCTGCAGGACTTCGCGCTCACTGCGTCCGGGCGGCAGGGCAAGGGGTCGGCGGAGCCGGATGTCGTCCGGTACGACCGCGTCGGCCAGCGCGTCGAGCGAGTCGTACCCCACCAGGCCGAGCATGGCCTCGATATCGCCGGCGCGAGGGCCGATGTGCCGCGAAGCGAAGTGGGTCTGGCGGCTGGAAACCGGTGCGTCGGGAGCCGTCGGTGGCGCAGCGGGGCGCGGCGAACGCGCGGGGGGAGTCACGGTGGTCATCGAACTACCTCAAGGGATCCATGTGCTGAACGGACGGACGCCCCGGGCAAGCGCAGCCCGGGGCGTCGTTGCAGAAGTGCCAGATGCTGCCGGACCACTATTCGCCGATGTGCTTCCGGTAGGCCGCGGCATCGAGAAGGCCATCCATGGCAGACTTGTTGGCCAGGCGGACCTTGGCCATCCAGCCCGCGCCGTATGGGTCCCGGTTGACCACGGCGGGGTCGGCATCGAGGGCCTCGTTGATCTCGACCACTTCGCCGGCGACCGGCATGAAGAGCTCGGAGACCGCCTTGACCGCCTCGATGGTGCCAAATGACTGATGCGCATCGAAAGTGTCGCCCACCTTCGGCAGGCTGACATAAACGACGTCGCCCAGCTCGCCCTGCGCGTAGTCGGTAATGCCGACCGTGACGACGGCGCCGTCGCCGCTCGCCTGCACATACTCGTGCTCGGCCGTATACCGCAGCTGTTCCGGGACGTTGGACACAGGCACTCCCTTATCGTTAGCTGGCTGCGGTGAGAGGATAGATGCGCGCCACCGCGAAATCAAGCCGGTCGGGGGAGCTTCCGCCACACCGCGCGCGCCGCCGCCTCCAGTTGCTCGAGTGAGCCGTCATTCTCGATGACGAAGTCACTGAGCTGGCGCACGTCCGAGGCATTCGCCTGGGCATCGAGAAATCGCGCTGCAGTGTCCGGATCCAGGCCGCGGCCCGCGACCAGCCGCTCCAGAATCGTGGCCCGGGACGCCTCAACCAGGACAACCCGGTCAAAGCGACCAGCCGCACCGGTTTCGAAAAGAAGTGGGATTTCGATGACGATGGGCTGTGAGCCGTGAGCTGTGAGCTGAGAGCTGAGCGCTTCAATCGACGCATAGACCGCCGGGTGGACGATCGCATTCAGGTGGGCGCGGGCGGCTGGGTCGTCAAGGATGATGTCACGAAGCCGGCTGCGATCAAGACTGCCGTCAGGTTGCAGGATCTGATTCCCGAACCGTCGTACGATAGCGTCGAAAACCGGCTGCCCTGGCGCCTGGAGCTGTCGTGTGACGGCATCGGCGTCGATGCGCTGGGCGCCCCACGCTTCGAATAGCCGGGCAACGGTGCTCTTGCCGGAGGCGATGTTGCCGGTGACGGCGACCCGCAGCCGCCGAGGGGCGTCAGGAGGCGTGCCGCGCCGCCGCGTTGAGGGCCAGGTTGCCCTGGTCTTCGTCCCGGAGTGGTACCTGGTGACAGGAGCGGCACCGTGCCTCGTAGCTCTCGCGGCCGCCGACCATGATCGTCGGAGAGTCGTAGCGGGCAGGCCGGCCATCGATGAGGCGCTGGTTGCGGCAGGCGAGTTCGCCGCACCGGACGCAGATGGCGCGGAGCTTGTCGACCTGCTCGGCGATGCACATCAGTGCACCCATGGCGCCGAACGGCTCGCCCCGGAAATCGGTATCGGTGCCCGCCAGGATGACACGCTTGCCGCTGTTGGCGAGCTCGGTTACCACGTCCACCAGGCCTTCATCGAGGAACTGGGCCTCATCAATGGCCACAATATCGGAATCGGGGCGCACCTGGCGGAAAATCTCGGCGGCGCTATCTACCGGATTGGCGTCGAGTTCGCCGCCGCTGTGGCTGGAGACGCTGTAGAGGCCCGCGTAGCGGCTGTCGAGGTGGGACTTGAAAACCTGCACCCGCCGCCGGGCAATGATGCCGCGGCGCACGCGCCGGATGAGCTCTTCACTCTTGCCGCTGAACATGACGCCGGCAATGACTTCGATCCATCCGGAGCGGGGCTGTTCGTGCATGCTGTCCTCGTGCGGGGGCCGGAGAGATTACGGCAAGCCGCGCCAGTGGTCAAGCGCGCCGGGGTGCGACTTGCGGCAGGTGCGACGAGCGCGGCATATTGTCGCCCTCATTCCCCGGACGAACAGCCAAGGAGCAGCTCGTGAACCGGCAGGATCTGATCGCCGCCGTCGCGAAGCGCGCCAGCCTCACGCGGGCGCGTGCCACGGAACTGGTGGACCTGATCTTCGGGGATGAGGGCGTGATCGCTGGCGAACTCCGGCGAGGCGGCAAGGTCCAGATCAGCGGATTCGGCCAGTTCGAAACCCGGGCACGCGCGGCACGCAAAGGCCGCAATCCCGCCACCAACGAGCCCATCGCGCTGAAAGCGACCACCGTGCCGGCCTTCCGGCCGGGGAAGACGCTGAAGGAGCTGGTGAGTAAGGTGAAGGCTAAAGGCTGAAAGCTAAAGGCTAAACGTGGTTAGCTTCGTCCAGCTTTCAGCTTTCAGCTTTCAGCGCCTCCTCTGCGGCCGCTCCGCGCCCTTATCTAGCCTCGCCGCCACTTTCCGGCGCCGGATCATGACTCCGGTGAGTCGTTCCGCAATCCGCTCGGCTTCGCCGGCCGGCAGTTCCACCAGGGCAAAGCTTTCCCGCAGTTCGATCTTCCCGATATGGCTCCGGTCCACACCCAGTTCCTTGACCAGCGCTGCCACGAGGTCACCCGGGGTGGCCTGATCGCGCTGGCCCACGCTGACCCAGATGCGCGCGGTGGCCGGCTCACGGTCCCCGGACGGGGCGCTGGCAGCTGCCGGCCTGGTGCGCCGCGCCGACCAGAGCGCCAGCAGTGCCGCGGCGACCTGCGTTGCATCGTGGCGCTCGAAGAGCGGGGCCAGTGTCATGGCTTCGGCATCGAGCGTACGCTCATCGAGCGCCTGCTGAATTTCGGCGCGCTCCGCAGCACCCCGTGCCATTGCGTCATCCACGAAGCCCGGCAGCCGCAGTGGCCGCACCAGGCTCCCCAGCCGGCTGGCCCAGCCTTCCGTGCCGGGCGGCGCCAGCATCACGACTTCGGCCACATCCTTGAGCTGGGAATACTGATCGGGCGTTGGCGGGTCCCATGCGATGATCAGGCTGGCGGACTCGGGCACGGACGTGACCAGCGGGGCGATGCTGCCCGCAACGGCACGCCGCAGTTCGGCCTCCGCGCTTCGGTCGGCCGCGAAGACGACCGGTTGCTCCGGATCGAGCAGTTCAATGACGTGCGCCGCTGCCTCGGCACGGTTGCCCCATGGCGTGGCAGCCACGCGGATGGGCCCGGACGCCGCCATCGCAGCACCGCCGGCGAGGGGGCCCGCCGTCACGGCCTTCCGGGCGTAGCGCTCGGCGAGCGCCGATGCCAGGTCACCCCGCGCCGAGACGATGACGCGCTGGGAGTCCTTGGGCAGATCCTGGAGCAGGAAATCGAGCACGTCAGCTGAGAGCCGTTCCGGCCAGAGCAGGGCGGTGGAGGTAATGGCTTCGAGCTTGAGGGCACTGCGACGGACCAGCGCGAGTGCGGATTCAGGAGTGAGCAGGAGCAGTTGCAGCTGGTCGGCCCGAAGGAGCCGCATGGCGCGCGCCTCGCCCCGGGCGGCGTGCCAGCGGAT
>DASSHL010000097.1:0-2832 GCA_035692845.1 Gemmatimonadales bacterium | reverse complement strand
CGCTGGCTCGGCTCGCTCCCAGGCCTGCCGTGCTGGTCAGCATTTCGGCGGTGGGCTACTACGGACATCGAGGCGACGCCGTGCTCGACGAGAAGGCCGCGCCGGGCGCCGGCTTTCTTGCCGACGTGAGCCAGGGGTGGGAAGCCAGCGCCGATCCGGCCCGCGACGCCGGCATCCGCGTGGTCCATCCACGACTGGGGATCGTGCTTTCATCCGCGGGCGGCGCGCTGCCGTTGCTCGCGTTGCCTGTACGACTGGGCGTGGGTGGGCGCCTCGGCTCCGGTAGGCAGTGGATGAGCTGGGTGACGCTGGATGATGTGCTGGGCGTCCTGCGACACGCGATCGAGCATGAAGACCTCGCGGGCCCGGTCAACGTCGTGGGCCGGCCCGAGCGGAATCGCGACTTCATCGCCACGCTCGCGCGGGTGCTGCATCGACCGTCGGCCCTTCCGGTTCCGGCGTTCGCGATCCGCGCGGTCGCCGGTGAGATGGCCGATGCTCTGGTACTCGCCAGCCAGCGAGTGGAAGCGCCAGCGCTGGGCACGTCGTCCTATCGGATGCGATACCCGGAACTCGAGGGGGCGTTGAGGCATGTGTTGGGACGGTAGGGGCACGGCATGCCGTGCCCCTACCGTCCCAACACACATATCTTCCCCCCATGCCCTCCTCACGCGCCGTCGTCCTGCTCTCGGGCGGCATGGACTCGGCCACGGCCGCTGCGCAGGCTCGCGCCGACGGCTTTGCCCTTCACGCACTAACAGTACGGTACGGCCAGCGCCACGCCGTGGAACTCCAGGCGGCGCAGCGCGTGGCTCGGTCGCTCGGGGTTGCCGACCATCGGGTAATTGACGTGGACCTGGCCGCAATTGGCGGCTCGGCGCTCACCGCCGACATCGCCGTCCCGCTGGACCGGAGCGCGGATGAACTGGGCCACGACATTCCGGTCACCTATGTGCCGGCACGCAATACCGTGTTCCTCTCTCTCGCGCTGGGCTACGCCGAGGTGGTCGGGGCGTTTGACATCTTCATCGGCGCCAATGCGCTCGACTACAGTGGCTACCCCGACTGCCGTCCCGAATACCTGCGCTCCTTTGAGAATCTCGCCAATCTGGCAACCAGGGCGGGCGTCGAAGGCGCCGGCCAGTTCCGAATCCATGCGCCCCTGCTCCACCTCACCAAGCGCCAGATCATCGAGCTGGGTCTCCGCCTCGGCGTGGATTTCTCGCTCACGCACAGCTGCTACGCACCCGGCTCGGACGGCCGCCCCTGCGGACGATGCGATGCCTGCCTGTTGCGGGCAAAGGGTTTCAGGGAGGCTGGTGTGGTGGACGAGAGACGAGAGACGAGGGACGAGGAAGACTGAAGACTTCGTCTCTCGTCCCTTGTCACTCGTCCCTCGTCTATATTCCCCCCATGTCCTACGCCGTCAAGGAAATCTTCTACACACTCCAGGGTGAGGGTGCGCAGGCGGGACGGCCGGCGGTGTTCTGCCGCTTTGCCGGCTGCAATCTCTGGAGCGGGCGCGAGGCGGATCGCGCGACGGCAACGTGCACTTTCTGCGATACGGATTTCGTGGGCACCGACGGCGATGGCGGGGGCAAGTTCCACTCGGCCACCGAACTGGCGGCGGCCGTCGCGTCATATTGGCCGGCCGACGAATTCTCCGGCCGCTACGTGGTGTGCACTGGTGGTGAGCCGCTGCTGCAGCTCGATGAGCCGCTCATCGACGCCTTGCACGCACGCGGATTCGTCGTCGCCGTGGAGACCAACGGAACCCAGGCAGCGCCGGCCGGCCTCGACTGGATCTGCGTGAGTCCCAAGGCCGGCGCGCCCCTGGCGCTCCAGGAGGGCGACGAGCTCAAGCTGGTCTATCCGCAGGCCGGCGCCTTACCCGAGCAGTTCCGCGCGCTCCCCTTCCGGCATTTCTTCCTCCAGCCGATGGACGGCCCGCATCTGGGTGAGAACACTGCGGCAGCCACCAGGTATTGCCTGGCGCATCCGCAGTGGCGGCTCAGCCTGCAGACTCACAAGCTCCTCGGCATCCGGTGATTTCCCACCGGCCACATATCACTTCCACGGGGCGCCGAGCTGGCCGGCGCAGCGGGCTCGCATGGGTGCCTACTCCGATCGCCTGAGCCACGCGTTCGCATTCTCCACCAAGCATTATGGCTCGCGGCGCCCCGCCGTGAATGCGATGGCGTACCTGGCCCATCCCGCCAACGTCGCCGTCATCCTGGCTCGTCATGACGCCGATGAACTCACGCTGGTTGCCAGCGTGCTGCACCACGTGCTCGAGGAGCACTGGGGCCCGCGTCGCACCGAGCTCGAGACCAAGATCCGTGAAAAGTTCGGGCCCGTCGCCCTGGGGGTGGCACGAGAGGCGATCGAGCCGCGCTACGATGCCAACGGCGGCGCGCGACCCTGGACCATGTGCCACCAGGCCTATCTCCAGCTGCTGGCCGATGCCTCGCCCCGGGCGCTCGACATCTGCGCCGCGGATGAGCTGCAGCGCTGCGGCGATCTCGCCGCCACGGTGCGCCGGCTCGGCGCCGAGTATGTGCACGCCGCCAACCGCGCGACGTCCGAAGAGACCATGTGGTGGTATCGCACCTTGATCGAACAGTTTGCGGCGCGCGACGACTGGCCCTCGCGCGCCCTCCTCGACGAACTGCGCCACGCAAGCGCCGGCTTGCTTCGGTGCCTGCGTTCCCCCGGAGATGTCGCATGACGTTCCGTTCGCTCACGCTCACGGTGATTGTCGCGGCTGGCGCCGCGGGCTGCCTGCCACCCCCGCCGCCTGGAATCCAGCCGCTGCGATTCCTGTCCATCAAC
>DASSHL010000096.1:0-3246 GCA_035692845.1 Gemmatimonadales bacterium | reverse complement strand
GGCGAGCGGGCGTCACATTCTCGTCCCCATCGAGCTTGCGGGTGAAAATCGTGACCGGATGGACGCGCGGCTCGACACCCTCGACCAGTATGCCGTCGGCAAGGCGGATCCCTCGGCGCTCGACAGCGTCGCGCGCTGGCTCAAGCTGCCCATTGTGCATGACCTTTCGGTGCAGCCAGGCGGACGGGTGCAGATGGGCAACCAGGTAGTGCCCGATGCCGGCATCTGGGCATTCCAGACCGCCGTCGGCGAAATCGGCGACGTCATCGAGACGCCCGACGCGTACTACCTCTTCCGCCTCGATTCGGTGCGCGACGAGTCCACCCCGACACTGGCGCAGGTTCGGCCGGCGGTGGAGGCCGCGGTGCGCGATGAGAAGCGCTTTGCAGTGGCGCACGCCATTGCGGAGAACTATCTCAAGCGGGTGAGCGAAGGCAGCGCGCCCAAGCAGGCGGCCGAAGCGCTGGGAGTTACGCGGGGCGAATTCGGGCCCTTCAGCCGCGTCTCACCGCCGCTCGACATCCCGGAAGTCATCGGCGCGGCGTTCGGCATCGCGCCGGGCCAGCGGAGCGATATCATCACGACCGATGTGGGTGTCTACGTCGTGGACGTGCTGGAGCACACGGCGGCCGACTCAGCCGAATTCGTCAAGCAGCTGGACGACTACCGGCTCAAGTCCATCCAGCTCGCGCGCCAGTCGAGAATCAGGAATTACCTGGACGCGCTGAAGGAGCAGGCCAAAGTGGTGGATAACCGGCAGGAGTTCCTGCAGCGGAACGCGGAGCAGAACGCGCGGGCACAAAGCTGACCGCGGCGGCCATGGCGCCGCCCATATGGTCAGGGCGGCCTGCGGCCGCCCCATGGAATAACACGACGGGCGGCCAGCGGCCGCCCGTCGTGTTATTGCGACAGCCGCTTGGGCTCGCCGGTGCTGGCGGGTGGCTGGGACGCATCCATCTGGCGCGACGACAGGTTGCGCTGCTGCTCGTCGTGACCGACGATGGCGTCCGAAGTGTCACTCAGGCTCCGCTTGAACTCGCGGATACCCTTCCCGATCGATGATCCCACCTCCGGCAGCCGCTTGGCACCAAAGATCAGCAGGACCACCACCAGAATCATCAGGATTTCCGGCATACCGAGGTTACCGAACACACTGCCTCCTAGAAGAGGGACCGTGCAATCAGGTAGGCCACGAGCACTCCGACCAGGCTCAGCACGGAGACGTGGAACCCGACCGGTCCCAGCGTGAAGTTTAGCACCAGAAGGTCAGCCGAGACAGGGCCGAAGGTGGGTGTCCAGGCGGTGGTGAAGAAGTCACGCGGGGCCCCCTCGGGCAGCCAGCGCCGCAGGAACGCCGACAGGAAGCCGCCCAGCACGAAGCCGGTCAGCAGCACGCCGAGGTAGAATCCGGGCCGCCGGGGTCCTGTGGCCATCAGCGCCTCCGTTCCAGCGCATAAGCTACGCTGGCCCGCAGGAGCTCCCGGGCCGGCGTTGGGGGAAGGTTGTCGAGCTCGGCATCAGCCCGCGAGGCCCAGCGCTGGGCCCGTTCACGGGCGTAGTCCAGCCCACCGGCGTCGGCGACCAGGCCTATCACCTCCACCACCTGATCGGCCTCCGGCGTCTCTGCGTGCATCAGCGCGGACACCCGCCGGCGGTCCGCGTCCGACATGCGCGGCAACGCCGCGATAAGCGGCAGGGTAACCTTGTGCTCCCGCAGGTCCAGACCGGAGGGCTTCCCGGTCATCGCCTCGTCTTCCGTGTAATCCAGCAGGTCATCCACGATCTGGAATACCATGCCAAGCGCGTCGCCAAAGCGCGCAAGTGCGGTGCGCTGCACATCCGGGGCACCGATGGCACCGACCTCGCACGCACCCGAGAGCAGCGACGCCGTCTTGGCGCGGATCAGGAGATCGTAGGCATCCTCATCGAAGCTGAGCCGATCGTGTGCCAGGAGCTGGCGCATCTCGCCGACGGTCATCTCGTTGGTCACCCGGCTCATGACCCGGAGTGGTTCCAGATCGTCCAGCCGCACGAGCTCGATCACCGCCCGGGAGTAGAGATAATCCCCCATGATGACGGAAATCTGGTGGCTGAACAGCGAGTTGATGGTCGGCATGCCGCGGCGCAGGACGGAGTGGTCCACCGAGTCGTCGTGCACCAGCGTCGCAAGGTGAATGAGCTCCACGATGGCCGCAAGCGTCACCGCGCGCGCCTCGGGACCGCCCGTGGCCTCATCGGCGAGGAGCAGCAGCGTAGGCCGGAAGAGCTTTCCCTGCATCCGGAACAGGTGCGAGTTCACCTCGCTGATCAGCGGGAAATCGGCCTCGACAATGCGGCGGATTTCCCCCTGCACTTCGGCCAGGCGCGGCAGCAGCGTGGCCTGAAGGTCAGCAAGCGTGGGAGTGGCGGCGGGATCGGTCCTCATGAAGGGCGTCCGGTCGCGAGCTGGCGGATGCGTTCGTTTAGGTCCATGAAGCGAATATCCACGGCCAGCGCTCGCTCGAACGCCTGTCGTGCATCGCCGCTTTTGCCCTGGCTCTCGCAGGCGCGGCCCAGCCAATAGAGCAGGCCGATCTTTTCATCGTCGCCGCCCTCGAGTCCTTCGACAGCCCGGCGCAGGATGGTTTCGGCGATCGCGTACTGCTGCTTCTCGAAGAAGGTGATGCCGAGCGCCTCCGAGGTGCGCAACCGGCCGTTGGGTGCCCGCAGTGCCTTCTGGAATTCCGCGATGGCCTCGTCCAGCAGTCCCATCTCCTTGAAGGCGATGCCGAGGTCGTAATGCGCCTCGTAGTCCTCGGTGCCGAGATTGGCCTCGATGCCCTTCTTGAACTGCTCCAGCGTCTCCTGGAAGTCCTTCTGCTCATCGCCAGTCGGCCGCTCGCCATCCACGCGCATGCGCGTGTCACGCGGCCCGCCCGCATCGATGACCATGGAACCCAGGTCCACGTAGTCCGAACTGTCCCCGAAGGGAGGGCGCGACGCGGGCCGTGAGGCGGCAGGCACGGGCGGCGCCGCGGATTCCGCAGGCTGCGTTGGGGCAGCACGCTCCTCCGCAACGGGAGGCGGCGCCTCGGCGGGCGCTGTTTCCTTCACGAGCCAGGCCAGTGCGTCCCGGGCGCTTGTGCTGTCGGGATCGTGCTCCAGTACGCGACGATAGACGGCAACGGCCTTGTCCAGCGCCTCGGCCCGCACCAGCGCTTCCGCCAGCCCCATGTACGCGCCGAGCAGCCGCGATCGGTTGCCGCT
>DASSHL010000095.1:0-2926 GCA_035692845.1 Gemmatimonadales bacterium | reverse complement strand
AGGTTCTTGCCGTGCGGCGTATCCACGCCGGTCTTGCCGCCAATCGAGGCATCGAGCATCGCGAGGAGGGTCGTTGGCACCTGAACGAATGGAATGCCCCGCGCAAAGGTGGCCGCGACGAAGCCGGCGAGATCGCCGGTGACGCCGCCACCCAGCGCCACGATGCTGCTGTCGCGACCATGACCCGCCGCGAACATCTCGTCGGTGAGCCGAGCCCAGGTGTCGCGCGTCTTCGATGCCTCGCCCGGTGCGAAGGTGAGCGGCATGGCCCAACCGCCGGGCGGCTCCTCGTGGCAGGTCCGCTCGCGCGGCCGCCATGGCATGACGCCGCCCTTCCGCCATTCAGCGTAGAGCGACGCCACAGTTGCATCGCTGACCAGCACGGTGCGCCGTCCAGGCAGGTGCCGGGCGACCAGTGCCGTGAGGGAATCGAACAGTCCGGCGCCGATATAGACCGGGTAGCGGCCGCCGTCGTGCTGCACCTCGAGCGCTGGCGTTACCAGGTGACGTCCTCCACGCCGGCATGCTTGTTGGCGAGCCGTGCGAGGGTGAAGAGCAGGTCGGAAAGGCGGTTGAGATAGACGATGAACAGCTCGGGCACCGGCGCCTGGCCCGCCAGGTGCACGACGCTCCGCTCCGCCCTGCGGCAGACGGTGCGTGCCACGTGGAGCTGGGCGGAGGCCGGCGCCCCTCCTGGCAGGATGAAGGCGGTGAGCGGCGCGAGCTGACCGGTGGCCGAGTCGATGGCAGCTTCGAGCGCGGTGACGCGTGACTCGTCGAATGTCGCGCGCGCCAGCGCCCGCTTCACCTTGTCGGGATCGGGCGTCGCGAGGTGGCCGCCAATCGAGAACAGGTCGCGCTGGATTGCCTCCAGCAGGGTGGGCTCGAAGTCGGGCGCTGTGGAACGCACCACACCGATCGCGGCATTGAGCTCGTCCACGTCGCCGTAGGCCGCGACGCGCGGATGGTCCTTGGATACCCGCCCACCGCCAAAGAGTCCCGTCTCGCCGCTGTCGCCCGTCTTGGTGTAGATCTTCACTGGCACGGCCCGTCCATTTCCGCTGCGGCGACCACCACGTTGTCGGCCGGCTGCACAATGCCCCAGATGACGCTGCCGTCGCTCACATTCACCTGCTCCATCCAGAGATTGTCACGCTCGAAGCTGAAGTCGGTGACCGCCGAGAGGCGGCGCCAGAAGAGCGGCCGCCCGCCGGCGAAGGGACGGATGCTGCTGCCGCGCATCCGGAGCCAGGTCGGCTGGAAGATGACTTGTTGCCAGCTGCCGTCCTCGCTCCAGCTGAGGACTCCCGCGCTCAGGAGCGTGTCGGTGCCGGCGACGCGGCGCTCCCGGAGGGAGACGGCATAGCGGGCCGTGGTATCGGCTGCGTGATAGGCAATCACGTCGGCGGCATCCACGTCGGCCAGGGTATTCACTTCCGGATCAGCGACGATCGGCGCGCCCGGATGCACGGCGGGCCATGCATCGGCCAGCACCGAGTCCATCACCCGCCGCGTGCGGCTGATCAGTTCCTGCGTCAGCGCCCGGCTGGGCGCCGGCAGCGGCGTGCGCCAGAGCGGAATTCCCCGGCCCAGCGTCTCGTCTACCGAGCCCACCACGGGACCGGTGAGCACCGGCGCATCGCGGTCGAGTGGTTCCACGATAAGTTCGGCACGTGCGCCGCGTCCGCCGCAGCGGCCGGCGCGCACGGTGATGGCGGTGACGAGCACGTCACTCCGTCCTGTTGGCGAGCCAACCCGCGCCGGTGCCGCCAGCACCCCTGCGTCAGCCGCATCCTCAGCCTCGCGCAGCGGGACGCGGACGACGCCGCGCGCACGCACGCCGGACCAGAAATCGGCTGTCCGCCGGATATTGGGCACGTACGCCTCGACCAACGAGCGGATGAAGATGCTATCGCTCGACACCAGGTGTACCGCGCGCTCGGTGCCCTCGCCCACGAAGCTGCCCGCGACGCGGCCCAGCGAATCGATCCGCGCATCGCTCGCGGTCACCATCCGGTCGATCGGCGCGGGGGCGCGTTCGCGGAATACTTCGGTCAGGAAACGCTGGGTGGCGGCACAGGCGCCGAGCAGGGCGAGCGCCGAGAGCGGCAGGACGGGTGTCATGCGGAAGCGGCTGGGCATGCGCCCCAATATACTGGCTCTGGCAGGTTATATTCGCCGCGCGCCGCATGATGCGAGGTGCGGCCGGAACTTCATCCAGCGGGAGCCGGTTCGAGGACCATGCAGGACATCACGGACATCACGATTATCGGAGGCGGCCCCACCGGCCTCTTTGGCGCGTTCTACGCCGGGATGCGGGGGGCGTCGGTGCGCATCGTGGACGCCCTGCCAGCGCTCGGCGGCCAGCTGATGGCGCTCTATCCCGAGAAGAACATCTACGATGTGGCCGGCTTTCCCAAGGTGCTGGCCAAGGACCTGGTGCGCGACATGACGGCGCAGGCGCTGCAGTTCGGCGCCAGCGTGCACCTCAACGAGGTGGTGACCGGCCTCAACCGGGTCGAGGATCCGTCGGGTGGCATCGGCCATTTCGTGCTGGAGACGGAAACCGGCAGCTATCCCACGCGCACGGTGCTGATCGCCGCCGGGATCGGCGCGTTCGAGCCGCGGAAGCTGCCGCTCAAGGATGTGGACCACTGGGCAGGGAGGGGACTCTTCGACCGGGTGCTCGATCCCTCGGCGTTCGCCGGCCAGCGGGTGGTGATCGTGGGTGGCGGCGACTCAGCGCTCGACTGGACCGTCAACCTGACGGGCGTGGCGCGGAGCATCACGCTGGTGCACCGCCGGAATGAATTCCGGGGTCACGCGGCCACGGTGAACCAGGTCATGGAGCATGCGAGCCGGGGCGCCTGCACCATCTGCACCTCGAGCGAGGTGCACGCCATTCATGGCGGCGAGCACATCGAGC
>DASSHL010000094.1:0-10116 GCA_035692845.1 Gemmatimonadales bacterium | reverse complement strand
CGGTCTTCGTGGCTCGCGTGCTGGTGGACGACAACACCCACGTGACCGAGGGCGACACGCTGGTGGTGCTGGACGACCGTGACGTGCGCGTGCGGCTGGAGGAGGCAGAGGCCGATCTCGCGACCGCACGGGCCGCCGCGGGCACGCGCGGTGTGGGCCAGGCGGAGGCGCAGCTCAGCTCCACGCGCGCGTCGGCAGCGAGTGCCCAGGCCTCCGTGATGGCGGCGGAAGCGGACGCGCGAAAGGCCGATGCCGACCTCGCGCGCTATCAGGGGCTCGCCGCCAAGCAGATCGTGTCGGCACAGCAACTGGATGCGGCCCGGGCCGCCGCAGAGGCGGCACACGCCAACCTTGACGCGGCACGCCGGCAGGCGTCGGCGGGTGGCAGCAACGTCACCGCGGCTGCAGCCAATGTTCGCGCGGCCGATGCCAAGCTGGCCGCGGCGCAGACCGCGGTGGACAACGCTCAGCTGCAGCTCTCCTATACCGTGATAACCGCGCCAGCCAGCGGTGTCGTGGCGCGGCGCAGTGTCGAGCCGGGCGAGCTGGTGCAGGTGGGCCAGCAACTCATGGCGGTGGTGCCGGACAGCGGCGTCTGGGTCACAGCGAACCTGAAGGAGACCCAGCTCGAGCACGTGAGCCCCGGCGATTCCGCCGAGTTCTCGGTGGACGCCTATCCGGGTGTCACGTTCCGCGGTGCGGTGCAGAGCCTCTCGCCGGCGACGGGTGCGCGGTTCGCGCTGCTGCCGCCCGATAATGCCACGGGCAACTTCACCAAGGTGGTGCAGCGGGTGCCGGTGCGAATCGCGGTCGACAATCCTGCGGCCGCCGACCATCCGCTCCGGCCCGGCATGAGCGTCGAAGTCACCATCACGACGCACTGACGATGGCAACGCTGGCCCTGCCCGCCCGGCCCGCACCGAGGGACCGGGCGGAGGTCTTCCAATATCGGTACATCATCGCGTTCGCGGTGGTGCTCGCAAGCGTGCTCGAGCTGGTCGACACCAGCATCGTGAACGTGGCCATTCCCCACATGATGGGGAGCCTGGGAGCCACGCTGGAAGAGATCGCGTGGGTGAGCACCGGCTATATCGTGGCCAACGTGATCATCCTGCCGCTCACCGGCTGGCTCTCCGATCGCTTCGGCCGGCGCAACTACTACACCGGCTCCATCATCCTGTTCACCGCAGCATCCTTCCTCTGCGGCAACGCCCATTCACTCGAATGGCTGGTGAGCGCGCGGGTGCTGCAGGGGATCGGGGGTGGCGCGCTCATCTCCACCGCGCAGGCCATCCTCTTCGACGTCTTCCCTCGCGAGGAACGAGGCAAGGCGATGGCTATCTTCGGCATGGGCGTGATGGTGGGCCCCACGCTGGGCCCGACCCTCGGCGGATGGATTACCGACAACTATTCCTGGCCCTGGATTTTCTACATCAACATTCCCCTCGGCGTCCTGGCCGCGATCATGACCTGGCGCTACGTGCCGGAGCCCGAGCACACGGTGGACACGCGCACGCCGGTGGATTGGCTGGGGCTCGCGCTGCTCATCCTTGGCATCGGCGCGCTGCAGGTCCTGCTCGAGCGGGGCGAGGCGCACGACTGGTTCGATTCACGCGAGATCGTCGCGGAAGCACTGGTGGCCGCGGTCGCGATCCTCGCGTTTCTCTGGCATGAGTGGACCACCGAGCATCCGGTCGTCAACCTGCGCATCCTGAAGAATCGCCAGCTCTTCGCGGGAACGGCGTTCGGCCTCGTGCTGGGTTTCGGCCTCTACGCCAGCGTCTTTGCGTTGCCCGTCTTTCTGCAGGCCGACCTGGGCTATTCCGCGTGGGATACGGGCCTCGTCATCCTGCCCGGCGCCATTGCGGCGGCCGTGACCATGGCGGTGGCTGGCCGGCTCAGCAACCGGGTGGACAACCGGCTGATGATCTTTATTGGCAGCCTGCTCTTCATGTACGCGATGTGGCTGCATTACCACTTCACGCTCGACATCGGCATGGGCGATCTCTTCTGGCCCATGATCTTCCGCGGCGTGGGACTGGGGTTGATCTTCGTGCCGTTGTCACAGCTCGCGGCCGCGGACCTCAAGTCGAGCGAGCTGGCGCAGGGAACAGGGCTGTTCAACCTCTCGCGCCAGCTGGGCGGCAGCTTCGGCATTGCCGTGGCCGCGACGCTGCTCACGCGCTTCACCGAGCAGGGCCGCGAAGCGCTGCGGGCCCACCTGGACCTGGGCGCGCCGGCCACCCGGCACTGGCTCGCCGGTGCCACTACACGGATGCAGCAGCTGGGAGGCTCGGTCTCCGACGCGCATACCAGGGCGCTCGCCCTGCTGAACGGGACACTGCATCAGCAGGCGAGCGTGGTGGCCTTCGAGAAGGTGTTCCTGACGATGGGACTGGCGTTCATCTTCACGATGCCGCTGCTGCTGCTGTTCAGGACGGGCAAGGGAATGGGTGGGGGAGGAGGGCACTGACGTGGTCGACGGTCAACTGCCAATTGTCGACCGTTGACCGTAGACCGTAGACCTTGCTACGCCTCCCCCATGAACGGATATCTGTACTCCACTGGCGGCTCCATCGTCTCCTTCACGCTCCGCGGGGACACCCAGCGCATCAGGTTCAGGATCGATCCGGCCTTGTCATTCGTCCCGCTGGCCCGGCTGCCGCCGAACGGCTGCTGGCCGACCACCGCACCGGTGGGCTTGTCGTTGACGTAGAAATTGCCGGCGGCATATGTCAACGCCACACGCGCCTCTTCCACAGCCGCACGATCCTGCGAGAACACCGACCCGGTGAGCGCGTAGGGACTGGTGGAATCCACCAGTGCCAGCGTGTCCTTCCACTTCCGATCCGGATACACGTGCACCGTGAGCACCGGGCCGAAGACTTCTTCACACATCAGTCGATACGAAGGATCGTCCGCCTCGACCAGCGTCGGCTCGATGAACCACCCCTCGCTGTCATCGCTGCCACCGCCGGCCAGGATGGTAACGCCTTCATCCTTCTGCGCCTGTTTCAGGTAGCCAGAGATCTTCTTGAACGCCTTCTGGTCGATCACCGCGCCCATGAAGTTGCTGAAATCGGCCACGTCACCCATCGTGATGGTTTCCATCAGCTCGAGCATCCGCTTCCGTACCTTGTTCCAGAGCGACTTGGGAACGTACGCGCGCGATGCCGCGCTGCACTTCTGTCCCTGATACTCGAAGGCCCCGCGCACGAGTGCCACGCAGAGCGCATCCACGTCGGCGCTCGGATGCGCCAGCACGAAGTCCTTGCCCCCGGTTTCACCCACCAGCCGAGGATAGCCGCGATAGCGTGCGATGTTTTCGCCGACAGTGCGGAAGAAGCCCTGGAAGACCGGTGTTGACCCGGTAAAGTGAATCCCGGCAAGATCGCGATGTCCCAGCAGCACGTCGGAAATATCAGCGGCCGGCCCGGGCAGGAAGTTGATGACGCCGGGTGGGAGGCCGCATTCCACCAGCAGCCGGAAGAAGTGCCAGTTGCTGAGCATCGCCGTCGCCGCCGGCTTCCAGACCACCGTGTTGCCCAGGATGGCCGGCGCGGTGGGAAGGTTGCCGCCAATCGCGGTGAAGTTGAATGGCGTGATGGCGTAGATGAAGCCTTCGAGCGGCCGGTACTCCATGCGGTTCCAGATACCGCGCGAGCTGACCGGCTGCTCGGCGTAGAGCCGTTCGGCGAAATGCACATTGAAGCGCAGGAAGTCGATGAGCTCGCACGCGCTGTCAATCTCGGCCTGGAACGCAGTCTTGCTCTGGCCCAGCATCGTCGCGGCATTCAGCACTGGCCGCCAGGCGCCGGCCAGCCGGTCGGCCGCCTTCAGGAACACGGCCGCGCGATCCTCGAAGCGCCAGCTCGCCCATTCGCGCTGCGCTTCGACCGCGGCATCCACCGCCTCCTCAGCGAGCTTCCGGTCCGCCTGGTGCACCTGCGCCAGGACATGGCTGTGCCGGTGGGGACTGGTGACCGGGTTGGTATTCCGGCCGCGCCGCTCCTCGCCGTCAATCACCACGGGAATGTCGGCCACCTCTCCGCTCATTATGCGAAGGGCGTTCTTGAGGGCATCGCGCTCGGGACTCCCGGGCGCGTAGCTGAGGACCGGTTCGTTATGCGGTGCTGGGATATTGGCAGTGCCGGACATGGGACTCGGGGTTCAGAGTGGTGAGCTGTGAGCTGTGAGCTGTGAATATAGCCACTCGCCCCTCGCCCCAAGCCTCCCGCCCGCGTCTCGCGTCTCGTGTCCTATCTATACCCCTCCACCCCTGTCGCCTTGAACGACGCGAAGATGGAAACACCGGGCGCAAGGGCCAGCGCGCGCGCGCCGGCGGCCGTCACTTCGGCGACGAGCGGCGGTGTGGTGTCGAGCGCGACGCGCAGCCGTTCGCCGTGCGGCGGCTCGGGCACGAGCTCGCGCACGACGCCGTGAAAGACATTGCGGGCGCTTCCCTCTGGCGCCGAGCGCGAGAGCGTGATGCTGCTGGGCGGCACCACCGCGAACACCTCGCCATCGCCGCCGGGATCGACCACCGCAATTCGACCACCGGCCACGGCCAGTTCGGCGAGCCCCGGCTCGGGGCGCGCGGCGATCGAGCCGCGAAAGAGGTTGGCGCCGAGGAAGGCAGCCACCGAATGAGATCGCGGCCGGACAAGTAGTTCGTCGCTCGCACCCTCCTGGATGATCCGCCCTTGCTCCATCACGGCAATCCTGCTCCCTAGCGCCAGCGCCTCGAGCGGATGATGCGTCACCAGCAGGGTCAGTCCCCGCCGCTCGGCGATCACCGAGGCGAGCGTTGCGCGCAGCGCAGAGCGGCTTTCGGGATCCAGCGCACTGAGGGGCTCGTCCAGCAGCAGCAGTTCCGGGCTGATGGCGAGTGCCCGCGCCAGCGCGACACGCTGGCGTTCGCCGCCGGAGAGCCTGGTGACTGGGCGATCGACGAGGTGGGAGGCACCGCATTGGGCAAGCAGGTCGCGGGTCGCGGGTCGCGAGTCATGCAGTTCGCGACTCGCGACGCGCGACCTGAGACCGAACTCCACATTCTCCACCACACTGAGATGCGGAAAAAGCGCGGCCTCCTGCGGCACCCAGCCCACCGAGCGGCCTGAAGCCGGCACCTGGATGGCACGGGCGGTGTCGGTCCAGGTGGCGCCGTTGACAGTGATGCATCCCTGCTGCGGGAGGTCGAGTCCGGCCAGGAGCCGAAGTACGCTGGTCTTCCCCGCACCGCTGCCGCCCGCCAGCACGAGGGTACCGCCGTCTGCCAGCGACAGCGCGACATCAAGCTCGATCGTGCCGATGCGGCTACGGAGCCGGGCGTCGAGCATCACTGCCAAAGGAAATGGGGATCCAGGCGCGGACGGCGATCAACACGCCAGCGGAGATAGCCAGCAGCAGGACCGCCACGGCGAGCGCGGCATCGAGGTCCTGCTGCAGTGCTGCGTAGACGGCCAGCGGAAGGGTCTGTGTCCGGCCCGGCAAGTTGCCGGCGAACGTGATGGTGGCCCCGAATTCACCGAGTCCGCGGGCCCACGCCATCACTGCGCCCGCGAGCAATGAGGGGGCAGCCAGCGGCAGCGCGATCCGGCGGAACACGCCGAACGCGCCATGCCCAAGCGTGGCGCCGACCTCGAGCAGTCGCCGATCCACGCCACGCAATCCTGCCGCACCGGCGAGGACAAAATAGGGGAACCCCACGAACACCTGCGCAATGATCACGGCCACCGGCGTGAAGGGAATGCTCACGCCCAGCGCAGTGATCGCCTTGCCCAGGATGCCGGCCCGCCCGAAAGCCAGCAGCAACCCCAGGCCAGCCACGGTTGGCGGAAGGACCAGCGGCAGCACCAGCAGTGCCTCGAACCAGCGCGCGAGGCGTGAGCGCCCGCTCGCGAGCCACCAGGCCACCGGCAACCCGGCACCGATCACGATCACGGCGGCGGTCGCACTGGTGGCGATGCTCAGCCCCAGCGCCTGGCGCACTATCGGATCCGCCATACGCCGATAGAGTTCCGCCGGGTGCACCGCGAGAATCAGGGCGACCACGGGAAGCAGCATGAAGCCGGCGGCAAGGCCGGCCACTGCGCCGGCGAGGCCCCGCCACCCCGGCTGGCGCCAGCTCATGTCTCCGGCGTACCGCGCGGGAGCTCGAAGCCATGCGCCGTCAGCACCGCCCTGCCCTTGGCGGAGCGCAGCAACTCGAGAAAGCTGGTGGCATCAGTGGAATCGGTCGCGCTTCGCGTCATGGCAATGAAATAATGCGCCACGATGTCCCGGGCACCTGGCACGGGCAGCTCCCGCAGCGTACCGGTGGTATCGGTCAGCAGCTGGGCGCGGTAGATGATCCCGGCGTCGGCTTCGCCCAGCCGGAGCTTGCTCAGTACATCCGCCGCCGACAGCTCCTGGGAGACGACGCCCTGCTCGACACGCGCGGCGAAGTCAGGACCGTAGCCTTCCAGGTGCGACAACCGCTCCAGCAGTTCACGGGAGTAGCGGCCCAGCGGAACCTGCGGCGCCGCGAGCACCACCTTGGTCCCGGGAGAGGCGAGGTTCAGCGGCTCGCGCACAAACTCGGCTGCATGGCTCTTCGTGGAGATGACCAGCGCCAGGCTGGAGACCGCAAAGGTCTCGGCGGAGACCACTACTCCCTCCTCCTGCCCTATCCGCATCCAGCGCTCATCGGCGGTGGCCAGGAGGTCGGCAGCGCCGCCCATCTGGAGCTGGGAGACGAGCGCCGAGGAAGCGCCGCCGTTGAGTCGCACGAGCAGACTCGAGTCCCGGCTCATCAGCGTATCGGCCAGCTCCTGGAACGTCGGCACAAGCGATGACGCCACGAAGATCGTGAGCTCCCGCCCATTGGGCCCGCCCCGGCCCTCGCTTCGGCGACAGGCGGGCAGGAGCAGGGTGAGGAGAAGGAGGACGTATGGGCGGAAATGGGTCATGGGCTGTGAGCTGTGAGCTGTGAGCTGTGAGCTGTGAGCTGAAAGCTGAAAGCTGAAAGCTGAAAGCTGAAAGCTGAAAGCTGAAGGCGGCGCGTGGCTATTTGCTTGCAGCTCACAGCCTTTAGCTTTCAGCCTTCAGCGCCCCACACTGGACGCAACCACCGTCTCCAAGCTAACATCTACCCGACTCATGAACCGGGAATCGCAATGAATCGTGCTCTCCTGCCGCTCGCCCTCATCGCCGTACTCGCCGCCTGCCCCACCTACGACGAGTACCCCAAGCTGAGCGACCAGAGCGGCCTCGTGGATGCCGACACCTATGCCCGCTATGGCAAGGAGCAGGCGGAGGCCATGGCCATCGCCCGGGAATATGGGCATTTCCACCAGGGCGACACCCGGGCCGACCTCCAGGCCGCCGCCGAGAGCACCGTGGCCTACGCCCGCACGCTGCCGGATGTGGTCGACATCCAGGCCGACTCGCTGGGGCACCGCATGACCATCCAGTTCAAGAGCGGCTGGCGGACGATGGTGAATCCCATCAACGACGGCAAGCGTGGCAATGAGACTCCCAATCTTCCGGGGACGCCTCAGCCCAGGCAGTGATGCCGGCCGACATCGTCGAGGTCCGGACCAGTGTAGCGAGCCGGGACGATGCCGATCGCCTGGCGCGCGATGTGGTAGCAGCCCGGCTCGCCGCCTGTGCCCAGGTCACGGGGCCCATGACGAGCCACTATCACTGGAAGGGCACGCTGGAACGCGCCGAGGAATGGCAGTGCCATCTCAAGACCACGCGCACGCGGTGGCCCGATGTTGAGCGCTTCCTGCGTGAGAATCATCCCTACGAACTGCCCGAAATCGTGATGCTGCCCCTGGCCGGCAGCGAGGCGTACCTCGACTGGGTGAGGGATGAGGTGGAGGGCTAGGAAAGGAGTCGACGGTCTACAGTCGACGGTCGACTGTGCACCATCGACCGTCGACCGTAGACCGTAGACCCTCCATCGCCGATCGCCGCGGAACGTATCATGCCCGCTCCCGCCACACCTGAACTCCTGTACCTGCTGTCCGGCGACGAGGAAGACTTCCTCGAAGCCAGTGCCGAGCTGCGCCCCGCCGACATCGTCGAAGCGCTGAACGAGCTCCCCGAAGAGGCCGCTGCGCGGATCGTGGCGGCGCTGCCGTTCCATCGCGCCGTCGAAGTCTTCGACCAGCCTGAGCTGGAGCGCCGGGGCGACATCATCGCCAAGCTGGAGCAGGAAAAGGCGGTGAGCCTGCTCGACGCCATGTCGGCGGACCAGCAGGTGGAAATCTTCCGCGTCCTCGCCCCCGAGGCGCGCGGCCGCCTGGAGCACGTGCTGGCCGCGCCGACGCGCGACACCCTCCAGCTGCTGCTCAAGTATCCGGAGACGACGGCCGGCGGCATCATGACGACGGAATTTGTCGCCGTGCCATCGGGCTGGACGGTGCGCCGGGTGCTGGAACACATCCACGCCGTGGGCGAGGCCAAGGAAACGGTCTACGCCATCTACATCGTGGATGACCGGCAGCGGCTTATCCATGTCGTCTCGCTTCGCCAGCTGATGACCGCCGACCCCGACTTGCCCGTGCTGAGCGTGGGCGAGCGGCGGAAGCCGGTCACGACCGGACCGTTGACCGACCGCGAGGACGTGGGACGCCTGATCTCCAAGTACAACCTGCTCGCCATTCCCGTGCTCGACGACAGCCACAGGGTCCTTGGCATCGTGACGGTGGACGACATCATCGATGCCCTGATCACCGAGCAGACCGAGGACGTGCAGAAGTTCGGCGGCATGGAGGCGCTGGACGAGCCGTACATGCAGATCGGGCTGGGCTCGATGATCCGGAAGCGCGCCGGCTGGCTCTGCGCCCTCTTCCTCGGCGAGATGCTCACCGCCACCGCCATGGGGCACTTCGAGGACGAAATCAATCGCGCGGTGGTGCTCGCGCTCTTCGTCCCACTCATCATCAGTTCGGGCGGCAACAGCGGCTCCCAGGCCACATCGCTCATCATCCGGGCGCTGGCACTCCGGGAGGTGACAGTGCGGGACTGGTGGCGCGTCGCGGTGCGGGAACTCCCCGCCGGCCTCGCACTCGGCACCATCCTGGGGTCCATCGGGCTTGTGCGCATCCTCGTCTGGCAGTATTTCGGACTGTACGATTACGGCTCCCACTACATGCTCGTGGCCCTGACTGTCGCAGTGGCGCTCCTCGGCGTCGTCATGTTCGGGTCACTGGTTGGCTCCATGCTTCCGTTTGCGCTCCGGCGCATCGGGTTCGATCCGGCCAGCGCCTCGGCGCCGTTCGTAGCCACCCTGGTGGACGTCACCGGGCTGGTGATCTATTTCACCGTAGCGTCGCTGCTGCTGAGTGGGACGTTGCTTTAGAGGTCGAGGCGTCGAGAGGTCGAGGAGTCAAGACCATCTCGACCGCCTCGACTGCCTCGACCACCTCGACCGGAGTCTCCAATGACCGACGCCGCTGCCGCTCCCGCCCCGACGCCGGCCAAGCCGAGCGTCATGGACTGTGCCGAGATCTACTATGCCCCGACCGGCGTGTTCGAACGGCGGCGGCAGGGCAAGTTCGGCATCCCGCTGCTGGTCTATGTCATCGCGATGGCGATCGCCTTCTTCGCGACCAAGGACCTGATGCGGCCGTTCTTCGACATGCAGGCCGGCCGCCAGATGGAGCAACTCCAGAAGCAGCACCCGGAGATGACGCAGGAACAGCTGGAGCGCGGACGTGCCATGGGAGCGAAGTTCGCCGGCGTCGGCGTCATCGTGGGCTCGGCTCTCGTTCCGCTGGTGGCGGGCCTGCTGATCTGGCTGGTGGCCAAGTTTGCCGGCGCCGGACTCGGCCTGGCACAGGGCATGGTCGTGGGCGTCTTCATGATGTTCCCCGCTATCGTTGAGTACCTCATCAACGCCATACAGATGACGTTCGTGGATAGCTCGACGCTCACCTCCAACTACGATATCAGCATAGGACCCTCCCGATTCATGCACGACGCCTCCGCCGTGGTGCGAGCGCTGGTGGGCCACATCGACCTGTTCACCATCTGGATGGCATTTCTTATCTACCTCGGCGTCAAGGTGATCGGGCATACGTCAAAGCAGACCGCGGCCACAGTTGCCGTCATCATGTGGATCAT
>DASSHL010000093.1:0-3221 GCA_035692845.1 Gemmatimonadales bacterium | reverse complement strand
GCCGTGAATCGGTGCAGGCTGCCAAAGCTCGACTCCAGTCGAGCCAGCATCCCGTTGAGCGTGAGAGCGAGGCGAGCGAGTTCGTCATTCGAAAGCGGCACCGCCAGGCGGCGGTGGAGACTGCGACCGTCCTTGATGGCGTCCATCTCATCCATGATGAGGCGAACGGGCGCCAGTGCAGTCCCCGCCAGCCAGTACGCAAGTGCCACAGCGAAGGCCACGACGATCGGCGAGACGACCAGGATGGCATTCAGCAGGACTTGCGGATCGAAGGTGGTATTCGTGAACGGCGCCGCCAGCAGGATGGCGCCGATGTCCTCACCCGCGCCCGTCACCGGTTCGACGGACAATCGGACCGCGCCGCCGGGGGCGGCGAGTGACAGGGTGCTGAAGGGCCGCGACGCAAGCGGCGTGGGAATCTGGCCGGTAAGCTTGTTGAGGGACTGAAACGAAAGCCCCCGCGCCGATTGCGAGAGGAAGAGAATGGTGCGCTCGCGGTTCACGATGATGAGATAATCGCGATACGCTTCGAAGTAGGCACTCACGCTGGGGCTGAGCGCCGGTCCGGTGAGCTCGGTCTGCGCCGCAGAGCTGGCGCCCGACATCAGGGTGTCATCGAGCACCAGCCGGCCCAGCACCCGGTGCGAGTCCTGCAGCCAGCGTATGGCCAGTTCCGCTTCGAGCCGTAGACGGTTATCGAGCTCGAGCTCGCTCGGTTTCCGCAGCTCGATGTAGAGCGCTGCGGCAAAGGCAGCGAGCGCCACCAGCAGGGCGGCCGTATACCACGCTGTCAGCTTGCCGCGAATGGTCCGCATGTCAGGGCGCCCGGACCACGTACCCCACGCCGCGCACCGTGTGCACCAGCCGCGTTTCCTGTCCCGAATCCACCTTCTTGCGGATCCGGTTGATCACGACGTCCACGATGTTGGTGCCCGGGTCGAAGTGATAGTCCCAGGCATACTCGGTAATGAGCGTCCGTGACATGACCCGCGGCGAATGACGCATCAGGTATTCCAGCACCGCGTATTCCTTGGGCGTGAGCTCGACCGGCTCGCCGGCCCGGCGGACTTCGCGCGTAGCCGTGTCGAGCTCGAGATCCGCCACCCGCAGCATCGGCGACTGCAGCTGCGGCGGGCGGCGTCCCAGCGCCTCGACTCGCGCCAGCAGTTCTTCAAACGCAAATGGCTTGGTCACATAATCATCAGCGCCCGAGCGCAGCGCGGTCACCTTGAAGTCGAGCGCATCCTGCGCCGTCAGCACGAGGATGGGCATGGTAAAGCCCCGGTCGCGGAGGGTGCGGAGCACCTCCAGGCCCG
Organism: Gemmatimonadales bacterium; assembly: GCA_035692845.1. Lineage (GTDB taxonomy): Bacteria > Gemmatimonadota > Gemmatimonadetes > Gemmatimonadales > GWC2-71-9 > CAMLHP01. The sequence continues at coordinate 1,905 of DASSHL010000093.1, read as the reverse complement.
TCATGCCCGGCAGCCGGAGATCGAGCACCAGCAGCTCGTAGTTCCCGCCCGATGCGAGCCGCAGTGCTTCCATGCCATCGTCCACCAGGTCCGCATGGAAGCCGTGCTCCTCCAGCCCCCGCTTCACATACTGGCCGACGGTGCGATCGTCCTCGATCACCAGAATCTTCATCCCGGTTCCCCTGCGATCGGCAACCGCACGCGAAAAAGGGCGCCGGCGCCGGGCTCGCTTTCCACATCGATCATGCCCTGGTGCTCCTGCACGATGCCATAACAGATGGACAGCCCGAGGCCGGTGCCGCGACCCGGCTGCTTGGTCGTGAAAAATGGCTCGAAGATCCGCTGCCGCGTGGCCGCGGCTATGCCGGGACCTGAATCTGCCACCGCCACGAAGACTCCGCCATCATCCGTGCGCCCGGTGGTGACAGTTAACCGTCCGGCCCCGTCCATGGCATCCGCGGCGTTCATCATGAGGGACACAAGCACCTGGATGATCTGTTCACGATTGACCATCGCCGGAGGGAGGACGGGATCGAGCGCACGCGAAACGCTGACGCCGCGGAAGCGCTTCTGCGGCTGGAGCAGCGTCAGGGTATGCTCGACGAGGTCGTTGAGACTGGTGCGGGCCTTGGCATGCGCGCGCGGCCGGCTGAAGTCGAGCAGTCCATCCACGATGCTGGTGCATCGTTCCACCTCGCGGGTGATGAGGGCGAGGTAGTCGGCCACGGTCCCGTCGTCGAACTGCGCGTCCGAAAGCCGGCCTTCGATGGCGGCCGCACAGGCGCCGATCGTGGCAAGCGGATTGTTGATCTCGTGCATGACGCCGGCGGCGAGCTGGCCCACCGCTGCCAGCTTCTCGTTGAGGAGAATCCGGGCTTCCGCCGTACGCCATTCGGTCACGTCCTCACCGATGGTGACGACGTGGCTCACTTGATCGCCGCCGAGGCGCATGGGCAGGCGGGTCTGTCGATAGACCCGAATCCCCTCGGGCGTGTCCACGTTCAGCTCGCTCCGAAGCACCGCGCCTTCATCCAGCACCTGGTCAAACTCTGCGCGCAGCTCATCCTGGGGCTGGCGCGTGAGCACCTCGAACACGCTCCGGCCCATCGTCGCCTCGCGCCGAAGACCCTGGGTTCCGGTCTCGCGCTTCCGGTTCCAGATCCGGACGCGATACTCGCGGTCCACGACATAGAGACCTACGGGCAGCGAGTCGATGACGAGGTCGGCGAACCGCCAGGCCTGCTCCACCTCGCGATTGCGCTCGGCAACTTCAAGGGCAAAATCCTCAGCGGTACGGATGGCACCAAGATGGAGGGCCAGCATCGGCACCGCGGCGTCAAGCACGGCGGCGTCGGCGCGCGCGGCGGGTGTGATCTGCACGGCCCCCAGCAGCTGGCCATGGCGCTCCACGGGGCGTATCGCGCTGGCAGGATCGTGGCGCTGCAGCATGGCGGGGTCAACGATCCGCGGCTGGTCGCTGTCGCGCCTCGGCGCCTGGCCAATGGCGACGAGTGCACCACTCGTGCGCTCCACCCGCCAGACCGTCACACGGTCGGCCCCCATGCCTTCCCGCAGCGCGGCCGCCGCCAGCTCGGCACCGCGCGCAGGATCAGTGGTGCCGGCAAGCGCCCCGGCGAGCCGCGCGAGGAGTGTGGTTCCGGCGGTCATCGAAGCGGCATGACAGGCGGTCAGTGGCTGGAGGTAACGGGGACGGTAGCGATGCTTCCGATTTCCCAGGTGCCCGCCTCACGCTGCAGCAGGAGGTGCGTGGTGCGCGCGATGGCTGGTCCACGTTCCTGGACCCAGGCCGAAGCCAGGTCATCTTCCTGGCGGATGTCGATTCGCGATGGCTCCCCGACATGAACCGCCGGGGCATGGGCCGCGGCCTGCGCCCACGCTGCCGCC
>DASSHL010000092.1:0-7637 GCA_035692845.1 Gemmatimonadales bacterium | reverse complement strand
TCCAGCTCCTGCACGGTGAACTCAACCGCATCCGCCGTCTTGCCGGTGGCGTTCTTGATCATGTCCTTCTGCTCCGGGGTGAGCTGCAGGCGCACGTTCTTCTTTTCGCTTGACATGGTGACCTCCTGGGTCAGGACTGCGGGTGAAGAAAGCACTGGAGACGCTGTCATCCTGCCTGAACCGTGCGGACCGAGGCCGGCTGCACCATGGCCGCAACGACAGGAAGCAATCTGGGGAGCCTCCGTGAATCGAGCGTGAATGGCGCTTGCGCCTGCGTGAATCGGCCGTACGTTAGGCAAATCGCCAACCGGCCAAGCCCTTGATGTCAGGCCCGACGCTGACGCTGTTCGGCACTCCTTCCCTGCGCCCGGCCCCCGGGAGCGAGCCCAGCGCGCCCCTTGGCGCCAAGGCCCTGGGACTGCTCGCCTTCCTGACGATGGAGCCGGGCCCACACTCCCGAAAGCAGCTCGCTTCCCTGCTCTGGGCAGAATCCCCTGACCACCATGCCCAGGCCTCGCTACGCCAGGCCCTGCGGCGCCTGCACGTGGCCCTGGGCGATGCTATCCGCGCCGACCGCCTCACGGTCGAGGTTGTTGACCCGCCCGAGTGCGATGCGGTCCGCTTCCGGGCCTTGGGCACCGGGGATCCGCAAGCCGCCATGGGCTACCCCGTGCCGGATTTCCTGGCCGACCAGGTTTTCCCCGGTGCCAGCGCCTTTGAGGACTGGGTTTCCAACACCCGTCACGCCCTTCTCCAGCTGTGGGAAGCGAACGTCCGGCAGCTGGCGCGTGATGCAGTCGACCGTTCCCGCTGGCGTGACGCACTCGCCGCCGGCGAGGCGTGGCTTCGGGCAGATCACCTGAATGAAGAGGCGATGGCAGTGGTGCTGGAGGCACTTCATTGTCTGGGCGACCGGGCCGGTGCGCTCTCGCGGTTCCGACACTACCGTGAGTCGCTTCGCCAGGAACTGGGAGCCCGTCCTACCGCTGCGCTCACGAACCTCGCCGACCAGATCGAGCGTTCGGCTCCTGTCCCAACCGGCGAGGCCGGAGGCGCAATGCCCCGTTTCGAGGCAGACCTCCAAGGCCGCGAGTCCCAGTGGCTGGCGCTGCTGGCGGAGTGGGATGCCGCCAGGGCGGGTCCGGGCGCAGCGGTACTCATCCTGGCTGACGCTGGCATGGGCAAGACGCGCCTGGCCGATGAGTTCAGCCGCTGGGCCAGTGGCCGCGGCGCGACCGTGCTCCGCGCCCATGGTTACGAGCCGGCGAGCGGCGCCGCCTTCGGCCCGGTCGCCACGGCCCTTGCCACCGCCATCAACGCCCCGGGTGCCGGCGCCACGCCGCCGGAGTGGCTGGCCGAGGTGGCGCGGCTGGTGCCGGAGCTTCGCCGGCGGTTCCCGGGCGTTCCGGAACCGGCCGCGACAAGCACCGGCGAGCGGTCCCGGCTCTTCGAGGGTGCGGCACAGATGCTGATGGCAGTCGCGGCCGAGCGGCCCGCGATTTTCCTGGTCGACGACCTGCAGTGGTGTGACGCCGAATCATGCGCCATGCTGCTCTACCTGGTCCAGCGCGCGGCCGGGCATCCGGTGCTTTTCCTGCTGGCGAGCAGCCAGGGCAGCCGGCGGCGCAACGCGCCCGCCGACCACCTTGTACGGCAGCTCTCGGCGCGATGCCATGCGACGGTGATCGAGCTTGGTGCCCTCAGTGCGGACGATGTGTGGCAGGTGATCCGCCAACTGGGCAATCTCCGCACGCCGGCCGGCGGACGGCGCTTCGCGCACCGCATTCACCAGGTGAGCGGCGGCAATCCGTTCTACCTCATGGAGCTGCTCAAGACTCTCTTCAGCCAGCGCCTGCTCGCGGTCACGCCCGTATCGGGTGAGTGGGCCATTCCCGCGGACATCAGCCTGGACGAGTTTGCGGCCTTGCCCATGCCACGATCCGTGCGCGACGCCGTCGAGGAGCGGATTTCGTTGCTCGAGGAAGAGCCGCACATCATGCTGGCGACGCTGGCGGTGGCGGCTCATCCGGTCACGCTGGATGTGCTGGCACATGTGCACGGCATGTCACGGCTCCGCATCGCCGGTATCATCGATGACCTGATCGAGCGCCATCTCGCGGCAGAAGAGGATGGCGGCTACCGTGTGGCGCATACCCTGCTGGCCGACGTGGTGCGCAACTCGGTGACGGAAGCGCTCCGCGCCGAGCTGCACCGCGCGCTGTCACTCTCCATTGAAATGGTCGCGCCGCCGGCGCAACTGCGGGAGGCGGCGGGCCCCATCGCGTGGCATGCGAGTCGGGCAGGCGAATCGGCACGCGCCCATGATTTTGCCTTGCTCGCCTGCCAGCACGCCACCGGACGCGCCGCCTATCAGGAGGCATTCAGCTGGCTTGGACTGGCGGCGCGTGCCGTGCCCGATGACGAGGCGTCACTGCGGGCGCAGGCACTGGAGTTGAGCCGGCATGCCCAGTGGCCGGAGATGCCGGCCTTCCCTCCGGCGGGCGACGTGAGCTTCGGGCTGGAGGCGGACGACGTGGATTTGAGGGTAGGCTGAAGGCTGAGTACTTGCGACGGGCGACCACTCGACCCTCGACCCTCGACCGCCTAGTATAGGACATGCCCCGGTTTCGCCTGGCTGCCTGCTGTTGCCTGTTGGCGTCGATCGTCGTGATGGCGCCGGCGCTGCCGTGCCTGCTGACTTGCGCGGCCAATGGGCACATGGCGAACATGCAGGGCGATGCCCGGAGCCCGGACCATCAGGCTGCGCCGTGTCATCAGCAACTCCCCATGCCGCTGGCCTCCGTGGTGAACGCCCTGAGCGCCACCACCATGCTGCCGCCCCGCGCGCTGCCGATTCCGCTGGCGGCCGTGGAGCGCCACATCCCGGCGCAGGCATCCCTGTCAATTCCTTCCATTCCGCGACTCGTTCCCGATCCACCTCCACCCCGCTTCGGCTGATTTCGCTCGACTGACACGCCGGTGGCCAATCCTGGCGCTGGCCAACGAAATCAGCTTGAACGGGGGCAGGAATCATGATGGCGAAAGCCGGCATGGCCGGCACGATCGCGACAATGTTCGCGCTCGTGCTGGGCAGTGCGCTGCCACTCAGCGCGCAGGACAGTTCCACCACGACTCCGGGCGACGTGCCCATCTCACTGGAAGGTGACGACGCACTGGGCGACCCGGGAGGTGCGGGTCTCACGGTCTCAGGTTTTGGCGTGGCCGGGTACCAGTACGACGCCCGTACCAGCGACAACAGCTTTGGCGCAGGCAAGCTCGCCGTGGGCCTCTTCCGCGAGCTCGGTGACTACACCTACGTCTACGGCCAGCTCACGACCGCCGTGAGTGACGAGGGCGAGACCGAGAGCGAAATCGACAACCTGCTCATCTCCACCAGCATCCCCGGCGCGTCAGCGGTGTCATTCACGCTGGGAAAGCTGGACCTTCCGATCGGCTTCGAACGGGACGACGAGCCGCTCCAGTTCCTGGCCAGCCCCAGCTACAACTTCGAGCTCGCGCGACCGGTGAAGCTGGTGGGTGTGATGGGCGCGTGGAGCGCCACGCCGCAGGTACGGCTGGCAGGCTTTCTCTTCAACGGCTGGGATGATGAAGGCGAGACCAACCACGGGAAGACAGTGGGTGCCCGGGCGGGATTCCTCCCGCTTCCAGGCCTCAGCCTGGGACTGAGCGGTCTCTACGGCGCGGAAGGTGAGGCCGGCGACACCCACAATCGCTTCCTGCTCGATGCCGACTACGCCTGGCAACCGTCCTGGCAGTGGATCTTCGCAGGCGAAGCCAACTGGGGCGGCGATCGCGAGATCCAGGACGACGGCAGCGATGCCACCTGGTCGGGTGCGATGCTCACCCTGCTGCACCAGTTCACCAGCCACGTCGGCGTGGCCGCGCGCGCCGAGGTGTTCAAGGACGCCGACGGTGCCCGCACCGGCGTGCCACAGACGCTGACGTCCTACTCGCTGGCGCCGCTCTTCTCCATGGGTGTGGGGCGGGACGGCATGTTCGCCAACGTGGAGCACACCACGTTTCGCATTCCCCGGCTGCAGCTCAGGCTCGAAGCTCGCCTCAACCATTCCACGGTCCCGGTGTTCGAGACGTCGGATGGCGTGAGCCAGTGGGGCACGGAGCTGCGCGCGTCAGCGGTCACCACTTTCTGAGGGCATGGCCATGGGATTGTATCGCCTGCGCGATTGCGACCGCTCCGTCAAGCTGGGTGCCATCCTCTTCCTGCTGATGCTGGGCTACGCCTACATCTTTGCCTTCTTCATGGTGAAGACCTGGGCGGGACTCTCGCCCTCCGATGTCCAGGCCACCTACGTGCCATCCGCCGCGATGTCAGACAGCGGCATGCCGATGGAGAGCCAGTCCAGCACCCAGCCGCTTGACCTGAGCTCGGTACCGGAGATGAAGCACACGGTGGACACGGCATTGCTCATCCAGGACAGCCACATTCACATCATGATCTTTGCGCTGATTGCCGCCTTGCAGACGCTGATCGTGCTGGGGCTCGGCTGGAATGCGCCCTGGCGCAACCTCGTCATCCTCGGTGCCTTCGGGTTCGGCTCCCTGGATTTTGCCGGCCAATGGCTCATGAAGGCTGGCATCGGCGGCTTTGCCTGGCTGACGATCCTGTCCGGCTGGGGCATGACCATCATTTATCTCGTGATCCTGGTGGGCACGGTGCGCGCTGCCATGCAGCCGCCCGCTCCCCGGGACGCAAGGAGTTTCGCATGAAGTCACGCTGGATGCTTTCCGCAGCAGTGGCCCTGCCATTGCTGGCGGGCGCCCGCCACCCGACACCCGTCGTAAAGCTGGTGGAGCACGCCGACGCCATCCGAGAGAGCCTCAAGGGCGCCGACCGGTTCTTTCTGCATACTGTCACTATCGGCAAGAACGACCTGGCAACGATCCAGAAATCGGTGAAGTTCACTCCCGATGATCCGGATGTGCAGTTCTACGTCGGCAAGCAGAGCGACGGTACGGACGTGGGCGTCGTGCTCTTCGCGCAGGCCAACACGGTGCACGGCCCGGTGGAAGTGGCGCTGGCCATGACGCCCGAGCAGAAGATCGCGAAGGTCACGGTGACGCGCGCGACGGTCGAAACCAAGCCGTGGGTACAGGAAGCCATCGCCAGCGGGTTCCTGGATCACATGCGCGGCCTGTCCGTCACTGACAATCCCGGCTCGGCGGTGACGCCGCTCAAGGGACGGCTCAGCGCGATGCCGTATTTCGAAGCGGAGGTGATTGCGGCGGCAGTGAAACGGGGACTGGTGCTGTATGGGGTGTTGTACAGGACTTAGGGCTGTGAGCTAAGAGCTATGAGCTAAGAGCCGTGAGCTGCGCGACGCCGCGGCTCACAGCTCATAGCTCATAGCTCACAAAATGTATTTCCTCAAATCATCATCCCCCACCACGGACGCGAGGCGTTCGCGGACGCGCTGGGCGTCGAAGACCACGCGCTTCTCGGCAAGTTCGGGCAAGTCAAAGAGCGTGTCTTCCATGAGCGTGGCCAGGACGGTGTGCAGGCGGCGCGCGCCGATGTTTTCCATCCGGTCGTTGGCCTGGAAAGCGAGGCGGGCGATTTCCACGATGGCGTCCTCGGTGAACTGGAGTTCGGCGCCTTCAGCGGCGACCAGTGCCTGGTACTGGCGGGTCAGGGCATTCTCGGGCTCGGTCATGATGCGAACGAAGTCCGCCTCGGTGAGCGGCGTGAGCTCCACCCGGATGGGGAAGCGGCCCTGCAGTTCGGGAATGAGGTCCGACGGCTTGGAAACGTGGAAGGCCCCGGCGGCGATGAACAGTATGTGATCGCTCCGCACATAGCCGTAGCGGGTCTGGACCGTCGACCCTTCCACGATGGGGAGGAGGTCGCGCTGGACGCCCTCGCGTGAGACGTCCGGGCCGCTCTGCGAGCGCTCACCCGCGATCTTGTCGATCTCATCGATGAAGATGATGCCGTGGTTCTCGACCCGGTCGAGTGCCTCGTTCACCACGTCATCCATGTCCACCAGCTTCTTGAGTTCCTCATCTACCAGCGCCCGGCGCGCCTCGGGCACGCCGAGGGTGCGCCGCTTGCTGCGCCGGGGCATCATGTCCTGGATCATCTCGGTGAAGTTGATGTCCACCCCTTCCATGCCCTGCGGCGGCATCATCTCGAACATCGGATAGTTCTGCGGCACCACCTCGATGTCCACCTTGCGCTCGTCGAGCGCGCCGTCAGCCAGCAGCTTGCGGAGCTTCTCACGGGTGCGCTCCCGGCTGGTGTCGCCGGGCTCGGGCCGCTGGGCCGCGCCACCGGGCGCCACGACAAAGTCGGGGCTGGGATCCGGTGTCGCGGCCTGCTCCGGCGGCGCCGGGAGCAGCAGGTCGAGCAGCCGCTCTTCCGCGGCCGACTCCGCCTGGGGATAGACCTCGTCCTCGCGTTCGCCGCGCACCATGTTGATGGCCGCGTCGACCAGGTCACGGATCATGGATTCGGCGTCGCGCCCCACGTAGCCGACCTCGGTGAACTTGGAGGCTTCCACTTTCAGGAATGGGGCGCCCGCGAGCCGAGCCAGCCGCCGGGCGACCTCGGTCTTTCCGACTCCGGTGGGGCCGATCATGATGATGTTGTAGGGCGTGATCTCGTCCCGGATCTCTTCCGGTGTCTGCGCCCGGCGCCAGCGGTTGCGGACTGCGATAGCGACGGCGCGCTTGGCGGCATCCTGGCCGACGATGTAGCGATCGAGCTCGGCCACGATCTGCCGCGGAGGGAGCTCTTCGAGCCAGGGAGTGGGATCGGGGGGTGGGTTCGTCATGGTGAATTGGGCATGGGGCATGGGGCGTGGGGCATGAGGCGAAGAAAGGCACGAGACCCGCGACGTGCAACTCGCGACCCCCACGCCCCACGTCCCACGCCCCATGCCTCCGTTTCAGCCCTCAGCGCCTAGCTCCAATACCGTAATATTCCTGTTCGTAAACACGCAGATATCCGCCGCGATTTCGAGCGAACGCTGGACGATGTCGCGCGGGGCGATGTTCTCCACCGACAGCAGGGCGCGGGCCGCAGCCAGGGCAAAGTTGCCGCCCGAGCCGATGGCGGCAATACCGTCATCGGGCTCGATCAGCTCGCCACTGCCGCTCACCACAAAGGAGTGCTCGGTGTCAGCGAGCACCAGCAGCGCGTCGAGCCGCCGCAACACGCGGTCGCTCCGCCAGTCCTTGGCCAGTTCCACCGCCGCCCTCGGCAGGTTGCCGGGATAGCGATCGAGTTTCTCCTCAAATTTCTCGAAGAGCGTGAGCGCGTCCGCCACTGAGCCGGCAAAGCCGGCCAGGACCCGGCCCGCCTTCAAGGTGCGCACCTTGACCGAGCGCGCCTTCATCACCGTCTCGCCGATGGTGACCTGGCCATCGCCACCGAGCGCCACGCGGCCGTCCCTTCGGACCGCGATGATCGTCGTGCCGTGAAATTCCTGCATGCGTGCTCCGCTCACCCGGCCCGCGGGTGCGCCTGCTGGTAGACCTTCTTCAATCGTTCAACACTCGTGTGCGTGTAGATCTGCGTAGTGCTGAGCGAGGCGTGACCCAGCAGTTCCTGCACCGCCCTGAGGTCCGCGCCCGCGTCGAGCATGTGGGTTGCGAAG
>DASSHL010000091.1:0-16205 GCA_035692845.1 Gemmatimonadales bacterium | reverse complement strand
AGATAATCCCGCACCGCGTTGGCCACCGGCTCCGGCACCTGGGTCCCACCCGGCGCATCGAAGTAGGCCACTGGCTTGCCCTTGACCTGGCGCTCGAAGGCGGGAAACCGGCGGCGCACCGCCGCGACCGACTGCGCGGTCATTGCCATTGTCACTTGAGGCGCTCCTGCAGAAGTGGCTGGACACCCTTCGGATCGGCCTTGCCCTTGCTTCGCTTCATGACCTGTCCCACGAAAAATCCCATCAGCTTCGTCTCACCACCGCGGTAACGCTCTACTTCTCCCGGGTGTGCAGCCAGCACTTCCTCCACCCAGCCGCCAAGTGCATCGGCATCCTTCACCTGGAGGAGGCCCAGCTCGGCTGCGACCGCGCGCGGATCGGCGTCGTGCTCACGCAGTTCCGCGAAGATGCGCTTGGCGGCCTGCAGGCTGACCGTGCCGTCGCGCTCCAGCGCAACCAGTACCGCGAGGCGCTCGGCGCTCACCGGAAAGCCGCCGGTCTCATTCCACGCGGTCATCACGTCGCCCGTGACCCAGTTGGCCGCCTGCCGGCCCTCGACGCCGGCCGCCACCAGCGATTCGTAGTAGTCGGCCAGGGCGGGCTCGCCGCTCACCACGCTCGCGTGGTAGGCCGAGATGCCGTGGTCGCTCTCGAGCCGGGCACGGCGCGCCTCGGGCAGTTCGGGCAATGCGGCCCGTTGCCGGTCGATCCATCCAGCGGCCAGCACCAGCGGCGGCAAGTCAGGATCGGGAAAGTACCGGTAATCGTGGCTCTCTTCCTTGGAACGCATCGGCCGCACCGCACCGGATGACGCGTCGAAAAGCAGCGTCACCTGCCGCACCGGCTCACCTCGCTCGAGCAGCCCCACCTGCCGTGCATACTCCGCGGTGAGGGCGCGCTCGACGTTCGCAAAGCTGTTCATGTTCTTCACTTCGGTCTTGGTGCCGAAGGCGGTGCTTCCGGTGCGGCGCACCGAGAGGTTGGCGTCGACCCGGAGGCTTCCCTGCTCCATGCTGCAGTCGCTGGCGCCGGTATAAAGCAGGATCTGGCGCAGCGTGGTAAGCCACGCGCGGGCTTCGGCGGGTGTCCGCAGATCGGGACCGCTCACGATTTCGGCGAGCGGCACGCCGGCGCGGTTGAGGTCCACCGCGGTCCGTCCCGGCAGCCGGTCGTGCAGCGACTTGCCGGCGTCTTCCTCCACGTGCAGCCGCTGGATGTGCACTGCCACGCGGCCGCGCTCCGGCGAGTCGAACGCCACGCTGCCGTCGGTGGCGAGCGGTCGATCGTACTGGGAGATCTGGTATCCCTTGGGCAGGTCGGGATAGAAATAGTTCTTGCGCGCGAAGACGCTGCGCTCGTGGACCGTGCAGCCGAGCGCGAGCGCGGCGCGCGCGGCGAGTTCCAGTGCATGGGCGTTGACCACCGGGAGTGCGCCGGGGAGCCCCAGGCACACCGGGCAGACGTTGGTGTTGGGCGGGTCGCCGAAGGCCGTGGAGCAGGCACAGAACATCTTGCTCGCGGTCCTGAGCTGCATGTGCACTTCCAGGCCGATCACCATTTCCCAGGCCATCAGCGCACCTCCGCCATCGGATTGAGCTGCGACTCGAGCGCCACCGCGACCTGCAGCATCCGTTCGTCCGCGCCGACTGGCGCCATGAGCTGGACACCCACCGGCAGTCCGTCGCTGCGTCCGGCCGGCACGCTCACAGCCGGAATGCCGGCAAGGTTGGCCGGACAGACGAAGACGTCGGCGAGGTACATGGCCACCGGATCGCTGGTCTTCTCGCCTGCCTTGAACGCGGGCGTGGGCGTGGTGGGCGCCAGCAGCACGTCGATGCCATCGCTGAAGGTCCGCTGGAAGTCGTCGGCGATGAGCGACCGCACCCGCTGTGCCTTGACGTAGTAGGCGTCGTAATAGCCGGCGCTCAGCACGTACGTGCCGACCAGGATGCGCCGCTTCACCTCGGCGCCGAATCCCGTGCCGCGCGTCGCGCGATAGAGCGAGCGCATGTCGCCGCCCGCACCGTTCTCGCGCAGTCCGTAGCGCACCCCATCGAACCGGGCGAGGTTGGCTGACGCCTCGGCCGGTGCCACCACGTAATAGGTGGGGACGGCATACTTCGTGTGTGGCAGGGACACGTCGACCAGCGTTGCACCCAGCGCCTCGAGTGCCGTGCGTGCTCGTGCGACGGCGGCGGCGACTCCGCCGTGGAGATCGGCCGGCAGGTACTCCCTCGGCAGTCCCACGCGCAGTCCTTCCAGTGAGCCAGGCGGGCCGGGAAGCGCCACGGCCGGTTGCGCAAGGGTGGTTGAGTCTCGCGGGTCGGGGCCGCTGATCGCATGCAGCAGTCGGGCAGCGTCCATCACGGTGCGGCCAAAGGGTGCCACGGCATCGAGCGAGGAGCCGAAGGCAACGAGCCCGTGCCGGCTCACGCGCCCGTAGGTGGGCTTGATACCCACGATGCCGCAGAACGACGCTGGCTGCCGCACGGAACCGCCAGTCTCCGAGCCAAGCGCCGCCGGGACGACGCCAGCCGCCACCAGCGCCGCGGACCCTCCTGACGACCCGCCCGGTATGCGCTCCGGATCCAGGGGATGACGGACGCGGCCGAAGGCCGAGTGCTCCGTGGACGATCCCATGGCGAATTCGTCCAGGTTGGACTTGCAGGCCACCATGGCGCCCGCTGCGCGCAGCCGTTCCACGACGGTTGCGTCGAATGGCGAGACGTAGCCCTCGAGGATCCGCGAGGCGCAGGTGGTGGGCTCTTCCACGGTGACGATATTGTCCTTGACCGCTACCGGCATGCCGTAAAGCGGGCGGCGCGCGGCGTCAGGCAGCGCATCCGCGCGACGCGCCTCGGCCTCGAGCAGCTCCGGCGACCAGTGGAGCGCGGCATTGAGCTCGGCTGCACCCTCCAGCGCGCGTGCGACCGCGCGCGCCGCGTCGTGAGCGGCGCTCACGGATTCTCCTCCATCGAGCTGCGGAGCGGCACGACAAAAAATCCATGCGCAAACTCCGGTGCCATCTCCGCCACCGGATGCGCCAGTGCGGCCGGTCGTACGACATCGTCGCGCAGTGGCGTGGAAGCCGGCCCGGCCACGAATGGCGCCGCAGCGTCATCATCATGGACCTCGCCGAGCTGTTCGACGAACGACACGATGCGTTCCATCTGCTGCACCAGCGCAGGCAGCTCTTCCTCCGCCACCGCCAGCTCAGCGAGCCGAGCCACACGCGCCACGTCATCCCGGCCGATACTCATGCACTCTCCCAGTCGCGTTCCAGACCGGCGTAGGCCACCAGCAGCTCCTTGGTGCCCACCTCGGCATCATCGAATGTCACACTGACCTTGAGGTCCCGTCCCGCACCGCGCAGGCCCTGAATCGTTCCAGAGCCGAAGCGCCGGTGATGTACGCGCTCGCCCTTTACATAGCGCGGTGAATCCTGCGACGCTTCTTCCACCACTGGCACGGGCGCGGGACTCGAGGCCCGGCGGGAGCCCCAGGATGGCCGGCGCGCGCCGCCCACGGGTGCATCGTCCCATCCCGGCGCCCACAGCGCCGAGGTCCGCCGCTCCTCGATGATCTCGGGTGGAATGGCCTTGAGAAAACGTGACGGTGTCCCGGGCCGAAGCTCGCCCCCACGCCGGCGGGCGCGTGCCCAGCTGAGATACAGCTTGTCCTTGGCGCGGGTGAGCCCGACATAGGCGAGCCGACGCTCTTCCTCCAGGCCCTCCAACTGCTCGAGTGAACGGGCAAGCGGAAACAGTCCCTCCTCGAGGCCGGCGATGACCACGACAGGCCATTCCAGTCCCTTCGCGGTGTGCAGTGTCATCAAGGTCACACCGCGCTCGTCGCCAGCGATGCTGTCATTCGCGGAAACCAGGGCCGCCTCGGAGAGGAAGCGTTCGAGGGGTGTTCCTTCCTCGTCCGCTGCCGCCGTCACGACTTCGGACCAGTTGGCCGCGCTCGCGACGAGCTCACGCACATTGTCCAGCCGATCAATCCCCTCCGGGCCCTCGGCGCGAAGCCACGCTTCGTAGTCGGTGACCCGGATGATCTCCTCCAGCAGCTGCGCCGGCGTCCACGTGGCGGCGGCCTCGTGCAGGCGCGAGATCACGCCCGCGAAATCCCGCAGCGCATTGCGCACGTTGGGCCGGAGATCCGGAATCGCGTCGGCCCGCGCTGCCGTATCGAGGAGCGTGCGCTCCCACGCCGACGCCTGCGCCACGAGTGCGGCAAGGGTGGAATCGCCGATGCCGCGCTTGGGCGTGTTGATGGCGCGCAGGAAGGCCTCGTCATCGCTCGGATTGGCGGCGAGCCGCAAGTAGGCCAGCAGGTCCTTTACCTCGCGCCGGGCGTAGAAGCTGGTGGCGCCGATGATCCGGTACGGCACGCCGCTCCGACGGAACGATTCCTCAAAGGCGCGCGACTGGGCGTTGGTCCGGTAGAGAATAGCCATCTCGTCGTATGCCCACTCGGCGGCGCCCTGACGGCGCGCGAGCTCCCGCACGATCCATTCGGCTTCGTCCCGTTCGTCGGCCGCGGCGATCAGGGTGAGCGACTCGCCTCCCTGGCGGGTGGTGCGCAGCAGCTTGCCAATGCGCCCCGCATTCTCCGCGATCACGCCGTTTGCCGCATCGAGCACCAGGCGGGTGGAACGGTAGTTCTCCTCCAGGCGCACCAGCTGCGTGCCGCCAAAATCCTGCTGGAACTGGCGCATGTTGCGCACGTCCGCGCCACGCCAGCCATAGATGCTCTGGTCGTCGTCGCCCACCGCTGCCACGTTGCCGTGCTGGCCCAGCAGGCGAATGAGCTGGTACTGCGCCTTGTTGGTGTCCTGGAATTCATCCACGAGGATGAACTGGAACTTGTGCCGGTAATACTCCAGCCGGTCCGGATGGTCACGGAAGAGCTCGAGCGGACGCAGGAGCAGGTCATCGAAGTCCATCGCATTGGCCGCCTTGAGCGCGGGGCCCATCGCATCCTGCACATCCGCGGCAACGTGCGCCAGGCGGTCAAAGGGCGACTCGGCCCGCAGGTCCGCCGGCGATTGCATCCGGTTCCGGGCGCCGGATATGATGGACTGCACCACCTTGGGCGTGAAAGTCTTCGGTGAGTGGCCGCGCTGGTCCAGCAGGCGCTTGACCAGCGACACGGAGTCCGCCTGGTCATAGATGGTGAACTGGCGGGTGAAGCCGAGCAGCTCCGCGTCGCGACGCAGCATGCGCGCGCCGAGCGAGTGGAAGGTCCCGATCCAGAGCCCCGACGGGTCGCGATTCAGGAGGCGCCCGATGCGCTCCTTCATCTCACCTGCCGCCTTGTTGGTGAACGTGACGGCAAAGATGCGGTCCGGAGGCACACCGTGCCGCTCGATCAAGCTCGCAATCCGCGTGGTCAGGACACGGGTCTTGCCCGACCCTGCACCTGCCAGCACCAGCAACGGTCCCTGCACGTGCTCCACCGCCTCGGCCTGCGCCGGATTGAGCGAATGGAGCCAGTTGTTTTGTACGTCTTCAGTCATGACCTTTCTTCCGCCAGGGGCAGCCGCACCACAAAGGTGGCGCCATGGTCCCCCGGCTCCAGCATCAATTCCCCGCCATGGGCATCCTCGACAACGCGACGCGCGAGCGCCAGCCCGATACCCCACCCACCTTGCTTGCTGCTCGCGCCGGGCTCGAACAGGCTGCGCCGCATCTCCCGACTCACGCCGGGCCCGTCATCTGATACCCGCAGTTCGGCCCGAGCGTGGTCGCCGACGACACGAAGCGTGATGTTTCCCTCGCGTCCCTGCAACGCGTCGATGGCGTTCTTGACCAGCGCTTCCAGGGTCCACTCGAGCAACACAGGATCGCCGGTCACGGTCGGGCCCGCGCCTGGCGCATCGACCCGCAACGTGATCCGGTTGGCGTGCTGCGGCAGCCTGGGCCGGAAATACTCGGCGACCCGCTCGGCGAGCGCACCGAGGCCGACCGGCTCGCGCCGAGCCGGATTGCCGATGCGCTCGAATCGCTTGGCCACCCGCTCCAGCCGTTCGGCGTCAGCCGCCAGGTGCTCGGCGAGGTCCGGCGGCGGTATGGGACGGCCGCGCAGCGATTCGATCCACCCCTGAAGACTCATGAGCGGCGTGCCCAGCTGGTGTGCCGCCTCGCGCGCCATGGCTACCCAGAGGCGGTCGCGTTCAGCGCTCATCCCGCTCCGGTACGCGAACGCAGCCACCGCAACCATGATCAGGATGATGAAGGCCTGCAGCACTGCCAGCGCGGTAAGCTGGCTCTTGGCCGGCAAGGGACCGTAGTGGATCTGCTGGCCGCTCAGCGAGTCGACAAGCGGCCGGTTGCTCGCGTCCAATCCGCTGACGTATCGCTGGATGCGGGCATCGGTGAGTGGTACGTCTCGCAAGGCCGAGGGCAGATTGTCGGCGGCCGTGACGTTGCCCGACGAGTCAGTCACCACCAGCGGCATGCCCAGTCGCCGGACCTGCTCGCCGAGGCGGAGCAGCGCGTCGGCCTCGCCACCCGCCTGCGAACTGTTGAGGCCGGAGTAAACGCCGGAGTAGAGGCGGCTCATGGACTGCGCGTCTTCGCCGAAATGGCGCGCAACGAGGAAGGCAGTGCCCAGGCTGAGGCCGGCCAGCAGCGCCACCAGCAGGACGGCAGCGGTCGGTGCCAGGCGGCCCAGCGGCCGCCGGCGCTCAGGCACGTGGGACGAGACGCTCGGTGCCAAGGTATGGCACCAGCGCCTCGGGCACCCGCACCGACCCGTCCGCCTGCTGGTTGTTCTCCAGCAGGGCGATGATCGTGCGCGGAAAGGCTACGCCGGAGGCGTTGAGGGTGTGCACGAACTCGGGGCGCGCTCCGGGCGCGGGGCGATAGCGGATGTTGGCGCGCCGCGCCTGAAAATCGGTGAACGTGCTGGCACTCGATGCCTCGAGCCAGGTCCCGACCCCCGCCGCCCAGACCTCGAGATCAAAGGTGCGCGCAGCCGCGAACCCGGTGTCACCGGCGGCGAGCTCCAGTACGCGGTAGGGAATCCCCAGCAGCTGCAGGACCTTCTCCGCGTGGCTGGTGAGGAGCACGTGGTCCGCATCGGACTGCTGGGCGGGCACGAGGCGCACCAGCTCCACTTTGTCGAATTCATGCACCCGGATGAGGCCGCGGGTGTCCTTGCCGTGAGCCCCCGCCTCACGGCGGAAGCAGGGCGTGAATGCCACGAAGCCCACTGGCAGGTCGGAGGCCTCGAGGATCTCGTCGCGATAAATATTGGTGACCGGAACTTCAGCGGTCGGGATCAGGAAGAAATCATCCTCCGCAGTGCGATAGAGGTCTTCCTCGAACTTCGGCAACTGGCCAGTGCCGACGAGCGACTGCCGGTTGACCAGCAGCGGCGGCGTCACTTCGGTGTAGCCATGCTCACGCGTATGGAGATCCAGCATGAAGCCCGCAAGCGAACGCACCAGCCGGGCGCCGAGGCCGGTGAAGAGCGGGAACCCGGAACCGGCCAGCTTGGCCCCGCGCGGCAGGTCGAACAGGCCCAGCGCCGCACCGAGTTCCCAGTGGGGGCGCGGCTCGAAGGAAAAGGAGGGCGGCTCTCCCCACGTCCGGACCACGCGATTGCCCGATGCATCGCCATCGGGCACGTCGGCGTGCGGCAGGTTGGGCACGCGGAGGAGGTCGCGCTCGAGCTTCTCATCGATGTCCCGCACCTGCGCGTCCAGCAGCTTCACCTCCTCGCTCGAGGCCTTGAGCGCGGCAAGCAGGTCGTCGGCCGGCTCGCCGGCCTTTTTTCGCCGGGCCACCGCATCGGACGCAGCGTTCCGCTCCGCCTTCAGTGCCTCCACCCGCGTCAGCACCGACCGCCGCTCGGCGTCGAGCGCAAGCAGGCCGTTCACGATGGCGTCGAGCGAAGGATCCCGGCGTCGAGCCAGCGCGGCGCGCACTGCTTCCGGCTCCTGCCGGAGGTGCTTGATGTCAATCATGCGAGACTTACTTGTCGGGCAGGCCGGGCTCCAGCCCGACATAGCCACAATTCTGGTCGGCCAGGACTTCGAAGGTGACCGTACGGGCCGCCGCGTCGAGCTCGAGGATGCGGAGCTTGCCATAGAGCGGCACCTGCAGCGCAGAACAGACCACCCGCGAACGGGCCACGAACACATCTCCCACCGCGAGTTGCAGCGTGTCGCGGGTGGTGTATCCGTTGGTCTCCCCCTGCTCGATCGCCGCGAATGTCTTCTCGGACCGTATCAGCCCGGGCTGCAGACCACCGGTGGGGAAATTGAGTGCTGCGCGGGGGATGAACACCGGAATGCCGCCACGGATATCGAACGCGACGTCGAAATCCGGGCTCAAGTCGGTGCGCACGCCGCGTGGCCCTGCCACCGAGAGCGCACTCGGAAGCTGGATAGCAGTACCCGTCAGTGCAGAGATGGAAATCGTGTCCATCACGTTTTCGATCTGCGGATCGGGCAAGGCATTCGGGTCGCCACAGGCGCACAGGAGCGCCACGCCGGCGAGGCAGAGAGTTGGGAAGCGCATGTGCGCTGAAGAGTAAGGATGGGCCACGGGAGGGTCAATCTTTTCTTGACTTCCCTGCGGCCGGTTTCTACAATCCCGCCTTGTCTGGTCGCAGGTCACAGGTCGCAGGTTGCGCGGCCGGTGACCTGGGATCTGCGACCCTCCCTGCAGGAGCTGCCCATGCCCAGCCTGGCCGAACTGGTCGATGACCTCGCCGCCCGACCGGGCGTGACTGCGGTGGTGGTTGCCAGCCCGGACGGACTTCCCATCAGCACTGCCGGCCGCTCCCTCGACGCGGAAGCGCTGGCCGCACTCACGGTTACCATCGCGCGCGCATCAGTCCGGCTTGGCGACACCGCCCGCATCGGCGCCACATCGCGCTACGTGCTGGAGTGCGGCAGCGGGCTGGCCCTTGGCGGTGTCATCCGGGACGGTAACTGGCTGCTGGTGCTCGCCGAGGCCACGGCGGACATCGGTGAGCTGCTGTTTCAACTTCGTCAGGAAGGCCCTGCCCTTGCGGCCCAGCTGTAGCCTGCCCCCGGATGCGCTGACCTCGCGACTGGCCCATTCATGAAATGGGCCGTACTGCTGGCCGGCGGGTCCGGCACCCGCTTCTGGCCCCTCAGTTCGCCTTCCAATCCCAAGCAGCTGCTCCCGCTGACGGGGCCGGGCTCGACCGCGGAAGACGCGGTTGCGCGGCTGGACGGCCTGGTGCCGAAGGAGCGAGTGCTGCTGGTGACGGGCGCCGCCCTTGCCGAGCAGCTGAAGCGGCGGCTCGGACTGGCGGACGCCAACGTGCTTGTCGAACCCAAGGCAGCCTCTACCGGCCCCGCGCTCATCTGGGCCTCGCACGTGGCACTCCAGAGGGATCGGGATGCGGAAGTGCTGTCACTTCACGCCGACTGGTCCATCGGTGACCCGGCGGCCTTCCGCCGGACCGCCGCCCAGGCGCTCGAGACGGCGGTGGCGCACGACCGGCTCGTCACGGTCGGAATGATCCCCTCGCGCCCCGAAACAGGATACGGATACATCGTCCCCGGCAAGCCGCTGGATGACACCGCGCGCTCGGTCGCGCGCTTCCAGGAGAAGCCCGACGCCGCCACGGCGCTCGACCTGATGGCGGCCGGGGCGCTCTGGAATAGCGGACTCTTCGCGTGGACGGCGCACCGGCTGCTGGACGAAGTGCGCCGCCACACGCCTGAAGTGGCTTCAGCGTTGTCCCGCCTGGACGCGGGTGACGTCGAAGACTTCTTCCGCAAGGTCACCCCGATCTCAATCGACGTGGGCGTGCTGGAGCGCAGCAACCGCGTGGCCGTGGTGAGCGGCTCGTTCGCGTGGGACGACATCGGGACGTGGGAAGCACTGGCGCGGGTACGGCCCAAGGATCCGGCCGGCAACGTCATCGTTGGCCCCGCTGTGGCGCATGAGTCGCAAGACTGCATCATCTGGTCTTCGGGAGAACCGATCGTCGTGAGCCACATGCAGGAAGTGGTCGTGGTTCACGCCAACGGACGCATGCTGGTCATGCCAAGGCATGGCTCGGCCGAGCTCAAGAAAGTGCTCGATGCGCTGCCGCCCGCGATCCGGGATCTGCCCTGATGCAACTGGTGCTGCTCGAGCCCGATGATCCGGATGGGCGCTGGGCGCCCTTCGCGGGCGTTCGTCCAGTGGCGGAACTTCGTGCCGGTGCCTGGCGCATCCGTGAGCGGTGGGAACAGGCGCTTGGACTCCCGACGAGCCTCATTATCGGAAGCCAGGTGCAAGGCTTCACCGACGTAGACTCGCCGGCCGCGGCCGCGCCGGGGCAGCTCGATGCGCCAGTGATCATCGCCGCGTCCAATTTCGCGCCGGCCACCCAGAGACTCTCCCTGCCGGCTGGCGCAAGCAGGCTGGTGGCTGGGGGTCGGACGGCTGCACGGATAGTCCGCCGGGGCAGCCCGCGGGCCACGCTCGACGACGATGGCGAGGCCGCGGAAATCGAGGGGCTCTGGCTCCCGGGCACGAACGCGCTGCTCAGTGCGCTCGAGCGATTTCTTCCGGACGACTGTCGCGCAACTGAAAGCAGCACCGAGTCGCCGTCCGGTGCCCTGATCCTGGGTGACGCGACGGACGTGAAGGTTGGTCACGCCACCATAGAGCCCGGGGTGGTCTTCGACGTGCGTCATGGTGCCGTCGTCATCAGGGACGGCGCGGAGGTGCGCCATGGCACCCGGCTGGAAGGCCCGTGCTGGATCGGTGAGCACGCCCGTGTCGTGGGCGGTTTCATTCGGTACAGCGTCATCGGGCCGCATGCCGTGGTCCGCGGCGAGGTGTCAAGCAGCATTTTCACCGGCTACTGCAACAAGGCTCACGACGGCTTCGTGGGGCACACCGTTCTGGGACACTGGGTCAACCTCGGCGCGCTGACCACGACGTCGAACCTCAAGAACACCTACGGCCCGGTGCGCCTCGAGACACCGGCAGGGCCGCGCGATACCGGCCGGCAATTCGTCGGCAGCTTCATCGGCGACCACGCCAAGACCGCGATCGGTACCATGCTGAGCACCGGAACCATCATCGGCGCTGGCGCGAGCGTGTTCGGTGACGGGCGGCCCCCGAAGTGGGTACCCCCCTTTGCCTGGGGCAATGCCTGCTCGGAGCGCCTCTCGGAGGCCGGTTTCCTCGAAATTGCACGGCGGGTCATGCCACGCCGCCACGTCGAGGTCACACCGGAGCACACGGCATGGCTGGCCGCGATGTACAGGGCGCTCGCATGACGATGCTGCATGTGCTGGGATCGGGCTCCCGCGGGAACTGCTTCCTGCTCGAAGCAGACGGCAGGGTCCTGCTGCTCGACGCCGGCTTCAGCGCTCGCGAGCTGACTCGCCGAGCAGACGAGGCCGGTGTCTCGCTTGCTGCTGCGGTCGGCATCGCGCTCACCCACGAACACGGCGATCACGCGAGCGGTGCCTGGCGGCTGGCCCGGCAGCACGGAATCCCCATCGCCGCCTCCGATGGCACCTGGTCGTCCCTGCGCCAGCGCGACGGCGTACAGCACCGGCGGCTTCGCGGGAGCGCGCCGATTCAGCTCGGGCCATTCCAGGTGGAGTGCGCAGGCAGCAGCCACGACGCGGCTGAGCCGGTCGCGATTGCGGTCACCTGCCCTGACGGAGCGCGAGTGGCGCTGGCCCACGACCTGGGCCGCCCCACGGCAGCGGTGCGACTGCTGCTCCGCGGGTGTCACGCGCTGGTCATCGAGGCCAACCACGACGAGGTGTTGCTGCGGACCAGCGGCTATCCTCCGTCTGTCCAGCAGCGCATTGCCGGTTCAGGCGGACACCTGTCCAACGGCGCTGCGCTCGACTTGCTGACCGAAGTGCTGCACCAGGAGCTGGAACTCGTTGTTCTGGCCCACCTGAGCGCGCGCTGCAACAGCGCAGACTGCGCTCGTGCGGCGGTCGAGCCGGGGCTGCGGCGGGAGGGATTCCTGGGGCGGTTGGTCGTGGCGGGACAGACCCGCGGCGTGGAGGCCCTGCAGATCAGGCGTGGAGTGCCGATCGCGGCGGTCAGCTAGGCTGCAGCTGCAACTGCAAACAGCCCGGACAAGGTTGATGAGCTTTGTCCGGGCATTTTCGTGTGTTCGTGTCTTTCGTGCTTTCGTGATTATGCGTCGGGATCCGGCGGGACTGACACGCCGGCGGGCCGAGGTGTGGCCGGGCCCACCTTCTTCAGCGTAATCGGCTTCTGCAGGTCACCGCCGGAGATGGTGAGGCGGCTCTTGCTGACGTCCAGCTTGTAGGTCTCCCATTCCCCGCCGATCGCCACCATGATCGAGTCCTGCTTGAGCCGCCACCGGGATGTTTCCTTGCCCCACGTGGCGCTCGAATCGGCGCGGATGATTACCTCGCGCGGCCCACCGCGGGTGTCCGTCCTGGTGTCCACCTTCCAGGTGCCCTCGACCGCGGTGTCCTGCCCCAGCAATTGCGTGGGAAGGAGGACAACGGCGAGGACAAGCAGTGAGCGGACAGCGCGGACCATGCGGTTCTCCTTGCGAGACGGAGCGGAACTGGAACTCAAGCGAACGACGGGAGGAGTCAGGGCAAGCAGCGTGCCGGATTTCGGTCTGCGCTCGGGAGGGAGAGATCCTTCGCTGCGCTCGGGATGCTGGATCGGCGATGAACTTACGGGGCTGCCGTTGGCAGCCCCGTAAGTTCATCCGATCTTAGTACATTCCGCCCATTCCGCCGCCAGGCGGCATGGCGGGGGCTGCCTTCTCTTCCTTCTTCTCCACCACCACGCACTCGGTCGTGAGAAGCAGGCCCGCGATCGAGGCCGCGTTCTGCAGCGCCGTGCGGGTGACCTTGGTCGGATCAATGACGCCGGCCTTCACCAGATCCTCGTAGCTATCGGTCGCAGCGTTGTAGCCGAAGTTCTTGTCCTTCGACTCCTTCACCTTGGCCAGCACGATCGAACCCTCGACGCCCGCGTTGGACGCGATGGCCCGGATGGGCTCCTCGATGGCCTTGCGCACGATTTCCACGCCAATCTTCTCGTCCGCGGATCCGCGAATCTTGTCCAGCGCCTTCTGGGCGCGGATGAGCGCGACACCGCCGCCCGGCACGATGCCTTCCTCGACCGCGGCACGGGTGGCATGGAGTGCATCTTCCACGCGCGCCTTCTTCTCCTTCATTTCGGTCTCGGTGGCCGCGCCGACATCGATCACGGCGACGCCACCGGAAAGCTTGGCCAGCCGCTCCTGCAGCTTCTCGCGGTCATAGTCCGAGGTGCTCTTGTCGATGGCCGCGCGGATCTCGCCAATCCGGCCCTCGATTTCACCCTCCTT
Source organism: Gemmatimonadales bacterium (assembly GCA_035692845.1). Lineage (GTDB taxonomy): Bacteria > Gemmatimonadota > Gemmatimonadetes > Gemmatimonadales > GWC2-71-9 > CAMLHP01. The sequence goes on along the minus strand of DASSHL010000091.1, from coordinate 2,873 downwards.
GCCCTTGCCATCAACCAGGGTGCTGTTGTCCTTGTCGATGACAATACGCTTGGCACGACCCAGATCATTGAGCGTGGCGTTCTCGAGCTTGAAGCCGACTTCTTCCGAAATCACCTGGCCACCGGTGAGGATCGCGATGTCCCGGAGCATTTCCTTCCGGCGGTCCCCGAAGCCGGGGGCCTTGACCGCGGCCACCTTCAGGGTGCCCCGCAGCTTATTGACGACCAGCGTGGCCAGCGCTTCGCCCTCGACGTCCTCGGCGATGAGCAGGAGCGGCTTGCCCGTCTGGGCCACCTTCTCCAGCACCGGAAGGAGGTCCTTCATGGCGCTGATCTTCTTGTCATGAATGAGGATGTAGCCATCGTCGAGGACGGCTTCCATCTTCTCGGGATCGGTGACGAAATAGGGCGAGAGGTAGCCCCGGTCGAACTGCATGCCATCCACCGTCTCCAGCGTGGTCTCGAGACCCTTGGCCTCCTCCACGGTAATCACGCCGTCCTTCCCGACCTTTTCCATCGCCTCGGCGATGAGCTTGCCGATCTCGGAATCATTGTTGGCCGAGATGGTGCCGACCTGGGCGATTTCCTTCTTGCCCGGGGTGGGGGTCGAGACCGCCTTGAGCTCCTCGATGATCGCCTCGACGGCCTTGTCAATGCCGCGCTTCAGCTCCATCGGGTTGGCACCGGCGGTGACGTTCTTGAGCCCTTCGCGGTAGATCGCCTGCGCCAGCACGGTCGCCGTCGTGGTGCCGTCGCCGGCCAGGTCGCTGGTCTTGGTCGCGACTTCCTTGACCATCTGCGCGCCCATGTTCTCGATCGGATCGGCGAGTTCCACTTCCTTGGCCACCGTGACGCCATCCTTGGTGATGGTCGGTGAACCGAATTTCTTGTCGATCACCACATTCCGGCCCTTGGGGCCGAGGGTGACCTTGACCGCCTCGGCGAGGGCGTCAACGCCCTTCTTCAGCTTCGCGCGAGCGTCGGTATCGAACAGCAGCTCCTTCGCAGCCATTGCTTGGTGTCTCCTCTAACGATGTGCGTTCAGCCGAGCTTGGCCAGAACGTCGGACGCCTTGATGATGATGACTTCCTCGCCATCTACGGTGAACGGGGTGCCGCTGTACTTGCCATAGATGACCTTGTCGCCCACCGCGAGGTCCATCTTGACGCGCTCACCCTTCTCGATGCGGCCCGGCCCGACGGCGAGCACGTCGCCCTGGGTCGGCTTTTCCTTGGCCGTGTCGGGGATGTAGAGGCCGCCACGCATCGTCTCGGCTTCATCCGACGGCATGATGACCACCCGGTCCTCGAGCGGCTGGATCTTGATCTTGGGCTTGGCCTTCGTACCCGCTGACATCGAACCCTCCACGTCATGTAAAGGTGTATAAATATTGCTACTGCAAGAGATTAGCACTCTCTGACAGCGAGTGCCAACGCTGGCCCGAAAAGTAAGGCCGCCAAGCGGCCTGTCAAGCGGCCCGCTGCGCCGGCCAGAGGCAAGCGCGGTGCCCGCCGAGAGGAGCCAAAGCGGCAGCCTTCGCCCAAATCCTCACGAGCGCTGACACGCTCCCCTGCCGTCCTGGCGGCTGGAAACCGATCGGTGCAGGCCTGCGTTATAGTGCTTGACTTTCGTGCGGGCGGAGGGAAAGGTTGCCCGCGACTCACGGCCGGCGACGCCGGCCAGAATTCAGATCGCCGCAGGAGTCGGAATGAGTTTGTCTCTCGCACTGCTCGCTGCTTTTCTCGTAGCTGGCTCACCCGCCGTTCACGACTCGGCTCCTCCTGTCAGGTTGACCGTGACCGTGGACTCCTCCCAACACCTTGTCATTCTGCGTTCCGGACCCTATGACCTGATGAACATGCCGCCGATGGAGCACGGCATGATGGATATGGGGATGTCGCACGACACACCGGTGCAGCATTTCGCCTGGCCCGTGCAGGGCTGGCTGCGCGGGTTCCGGGTCACGCTCGCTGATGCCGAGGGGCGGCCGGTACCCAAGCATGTGATGCATCACATGATCATGGTCAATTTCAGTCGCCGCCAGCTGGTGTACCACGCCTCGGAGCGACTGTTCGGCGCCGGCACCGAGACGGCTGACGCCGAAGTGCCCGCCAGCATCGGCGTGCCGATGAGTCCCGGCATGGACCTGGGCGTATACGTGGCCTGGCACAATGATACGGGGCACGACCTCAGGAACGTGTACTTCACCATCACGATGCCGTATCTGCCGGCCAACCAGAATCCGCGGCCCAAGGATGCGCTGCCGATCTACATGGATGTCAACCTCACCGTCGGCGGCAGCAACACGTTCGATGTGCCGCCCGGCAAGTCGGAGCACAGTCACGAGTTCACCCTGCCCGTGGCAGGCCGGCTGCTGGGCGTGGGCGGCCACATGCACGACTACGGCCAGGAGGTCCGGCTGGAAGATGCCGAAACGGGCAAGGTGATCACGAGGGTACGGGCCGAGCTCGACGACAAGGGGCATATCGAGGGTGTCGGCCGGAAGCTCTTCGCCATTCGCGGCGCCGGCGTGCGGCTCAAGGCCAACCACCGCTACCGCGTCGTGGGTGTGTACGACAATCCGTCCGCGAGAACTATCGTCAATGGCGGCATGGCCCACATGGTCGGCCTCTTTGTGCCCGACGACCTGGCCGCGTGGCCCCAGATCGATCCCTCCAACTCCGACTACCGGCGCGACCTGGCGTCGCTCAATGAGCGGGGCGGAGGCGATGTGCTCCACGAATCAATGGGACACGATGGCGACATGATGGAGCATTAGCTCCGACCGCTTGACCCTCGCTTGAGTCCCGGCCTCCACCGTGCGCATTCATGTCACGCCCACGGATGGAGGCCCCCATGGAGTTCGCGCTTCTC
>DASSHL010000090.1:0-2187 GCA_035692845.1 Gemmatimonadales bacterium | reverse complement strand
ATGTCATCACGGTTCGGCACGCTGAACCCGATGGTGTAGCTGCCGGCCGGCCCGCTGATGCCAAGGTTGCTGAAGGTCGCGAGGCCCGACGCGTTGGTGGACGCCGTCGTGTTCCCGATCAGTGAGCCCGCTCCGGGATTGGAGGCCATCCCCGCCTGGACCGCAATGCCGGCGAGCGCGACCGCATTGCCGTTCGCATCCTGGATCTGGATGGTGGGCTGGGTGGCGAACGCAGCCCCGCTCGCCGCCGAACTGGACGGCTGGCGCGTGATAACCAGCCGGCCGGCCGAACCCACGGTGGCAGTCGAGGTGAACTCGATCGGCGAGCCATTGAGCCCGTTCGCAGAGGCCGTCGTAGTCTGCTTTCCTGCTGCGGCCCCGAGCGTCCGCGCCACCGCAGAGCGGCCATCTGCCCCGGTCGGGAGCGACGTCGAGCTGACGGCGCCCCCGCCGGTCAGCGACCACGTCACTGGAATGTCGGCGACCGGATTGCCGCTGGCATCGGTCACTCTCACCACGAGCGAATCGGGGAGCACCGAGCCGGCCACCGCAGTCTGGCTGTCACCCGCAATCTTGACCAGTGTAGCCGCAGTTGAAGCGCCTGCGGTCGCGGAGAAGATGGCCTGGAGGTTATCGGGCGCGCCGTTGCCAGTGGGTTTGGCCCGAACCTGCTGGGTGCCGGCGCCGGAGCCGAGCGTCCAGCTGGCACCCGCGTAACCATTGCCATCGGTGGTGCTCGACGCCGGCGCCACGCTGCCGCCGCCTGCCACCACTGCCCACGCAACCGGCTGGCTGGGCACCGGCCGGCCCGCCTTGTCCAGCACCCGCACCTGCAGTGAGTCGGCGAGCGCGGCCCCCACGGTGCCACCCTGGTTGTTGCCGCGCGTGGCGGTGATCGAGGCAGCCGTGCCCTCGCTGGGCAGGACCAGGTCATCACCCCCGCAGGCAATCACCAGCGTCGGGATCAGGATAGCCAGAAACGCAATCGACCCGCGAAAAGTGCTCATGGAGTAATAGTATATGGGGTGGGGCAAGGGAGGCTGGAAGGTGGGTCACAATGCGGGGCTCGAGACGCGGGACGCAGGTCTCGCGTCCCGCGTCCCGCGTCCTCAATGCTGGTACGCAATCCCCAGCCCGATCGTCCCCACTCGCTCAGTGTAATCGCCGCCGGCTCCGCCGTTCAGCCGGTAGAAGTTCAGGTTGGCGGTCGGCACCAGGGCCCACTGCCGCCCGATCCGGATATCGTAGCCCACGCCGACGTTCGAGGCGAATCCGCCGTCAGAGATGCTGCCTCCGAACTGATCCTCGACGCTGCTCCAGCCCAGCCCGGCGCCGCCCTTGAGGAAGAAGCCATTTCGGGCTGACGGATAGAGTTGCGCCACGAAAAGCACGCCACCCACAGTCTCGGTGATACCGCTCCGCTGGTTCACCCACGCGTTGACTTCGCCACCAAGGCGGACGTGGCGGCTCACCGTGCCGCCCAGCCGCAGCGCAAACTCGGGCCGGGTAAGCTGGTCACTGTAACCCAGGCCGTCGTTGTCGAAGTTCACCGCCTCGCTGCCGGCACCCAGTTCGAAAACGCCCCAGAAACCATGGCGGCCGCCGGCTCCGGCATCCCGGATGCCCGGCCGGTGCTGCGCCTGCAGGGGAACGAGCGGCAGGGCCACGAGCAGTACCGCGAAGGCGGCGCGTCGAATCACCGGTTGCATTGGACCCTCTCCTGGGAAGCGGGTGACGGTGCGGGGACGCCTGCTGCAAAGCAAGAGCCGGGCCTCCCAGGACATGTGCCGCTATCTTGTTGCATGCTTGGAATTTGCCCGCCTTCTCTACCCCAGCCGGCTCGCCTCTTCGTCCCGACTTCCGGACAGCATCGCAGCTGCGATCCCGGCTGATGCGATCCCGGTTCCTCCTTCCGGCGACTGCCGTCGTCGTGGCCGCGGTGTGCATCCGGCTCGCCATCTGGCAGCTCCATCGGCTGCACGAACGGCAAGACCGGAACGCCCAGGCACTCGCGACACTCTCCCTTCCTCGGCTGCTGCTTACCGACACAACGCCATCGCCGGGCGCTTACCGGAGGGTAGAGGCACGCGGCCGCTGGGATTACCAGCATGAAATCGTGCTGCGGCAGCAGACTTTCCAGGGCGCGCCAGGCGTCGTGCTCGTGACGCCGCTGCTGCTCGAGGGAGG
>DASSHL010000089.1:0-2122 GCA_035692845.1 Gemmatimonadales bacterium | reverse complement strand
TTGCGGCCGATGTCGGTGTGGGACACCGTAGGCGCATCATGCCCGGGGTTCCGTCGGGGCATCGCTTTCGGGCTGCAAGGTTGCTTCGCGCCGCGGGGCGGCCGCAGGCCGCCCCTGCAGGCGCTCGCAATGACAAGCCAGCGCGGGCTTCGACGTCACAACTCATCCCGCCACGCCTCACGCCCTGCGCCCCAATCCAACCCGCATCCGCTCCGGCAATCCCCTGAGCGCCGCGCCGACCAGCAGGAAGACGATCACCTTGTCGATCAGATCGGTGCCGACGCTCGCTGCAGTCACCGCGGCCTGGCGCGAGAGGCCCAGCCCGGTGAGCAATGTGGTGACGGCCGTGACACCCGTCGCCGTCACGCCCTTGAAGATCAGGTAGGAAATGACCGACGACGCGAGCCCGGCGGCGAGGCCGGTCAGGAGGCCCCAGAACACCGAGCGGCCGGCGTTCCGGAAGCCGCCCCGCGAGGCAGCCCACGCTGCCGTCAGCGCAATGATGACCTGAATCAGCCCGAACGGCAGCCACACGAAGCCTTCATAGAGCGAACGGACCAGCTGGCTCACGATCCCCGTGAGCACGCCCGCCCCGGGACCAGCGAGCGCAGCGACCAGCACCGTGCCCGTCGTGTCGAGATATACGGGCAGGCCCAGCTGGTTCACGATGAACCCCATGGCGAGGTTCAGGGCTACCGCCGACGGGATGAGCGCGAGCAGTCTCGGAGTCACGGGCGTGGCCGGTCGAGGGTGAACCTGTCTATATTCCGTCGGTCAGGACGTCAGAAGTTTCTGTTGCACGTCCCTCTACGGCAACCCTTGCGTCACATTCCGTTCTGGATGCCCTCTCTGATGCGTATGCGTGGTTTCCTGCTGGCCGGATTCGCGGCCCTCGCGCTCCCGGCTGGCCCGCTGGCCGCCCAGCGCGCCGTCCCCGTCCCCGCCGGCCTGGTGGATGACATCAAGTATCTCTCCTCGGACCAGCTCGGGGGACGGCTGACTGGCACGCCCGGCGCCGACAGCGCCGCCGATTACCTGGCACGCCGGTTTGCCGCCGTGGGGCTGCAGGCGACTCACGGCAGCTGGTTCCAGGACTTCGACGTTTCCGCCGCTGCGCCAGGCGCGGCCTCCACCGAGCCCGACCAGCGCCATGCGCGCAACGTGATCGGCATTCTCCCGGGCCGCGACCCCGAGCTCCGGCGTGAGGCCGTGATCGTGGGTGCGCACTACGATCACCTGGGCGGCGGCGAGTTCGGCAGTCTCGACCCTGACAGCACCGGCAAGATCCATAACGGGGCCGACGATAACGCGTCTGGCGCCGCCGCGCTGGTCTATATCGCGAAAGAACTGGCCGCCGCACCGCCGGCCCGCACCATCGTGTTCATCGCCTTTTCCGGCGAGGAACTCGGACTGCTTGGCTCAAGCTACTACGTGAAGCACGCGCTCTATCCGCTCGACCGCACTACCGCGATGATCAACCTCGACATGGTGGGCCGACTCAAGGACAAGCGGCTTATCGTGTATGGCGCCGCTACGGCGACGGAGTTCCCTGCCCTCCTCGATTCGCTCAACTGGTACCAGGGCTTCGACCTCCACAAGCAGGGCGACGGGTATGGCCCGAGCGACCAATCGTCGTTCTACGCTGCGCACCTGCCCGTGCTCCACGTCTTCACCGACCTGCACGCCGACTACCACCGCACCACGGACGACTGGGACAAGCTCAACTTCGAGGGACTTGCCCGCGTCATCGACTTCACCGCTGGCATCACGTCGGCGCTGGGCAATCGCCGCTCGCCGCTCACCTTCGTGGATGTGCCGGTGGCGGCGCACGGCACCTCACCCAATGACTCGGTCGTCACCTCCGGCTATGGCGCCTATCTTGGCACCATTCCCGACATGAGCGGCACCACGGGTGGTGTGGAGCTGAGTGGCGTCCGCGCCGGCAGCCCGGCCGACATGGCAGGGCTCAAGGCTGGCGACATCATCACGAAGATCGGTCCGCATGAGGTTCCCGATCTCCAGGGAATGACCGACGCACTTCGCCGCTACAAGGCGGGCGACCAGGCGGATATCGTCATCCACCGGAACAACAGCACGCTGACGCTCCACGCCACCTTCGGCA
>DASSHL010000088.1:0-6354 GCA_035692845.1 Gemmatimonadales bacterium | reverse complement strand
AGCTCGGCGATGGCCTGGTCGCGCGGGCCAAGTGTGAGGGAATCGAGCCAGCCGGCCAGCTCGTCCATGGACAGCGCGGCCACTTCGCCGATGTGACGCCCGGCAATCTTCACGGCGCGGGCATCGTCGTTGAGCCGGCTGCCGCCGCAGGCGGTGCAGGTTTCTGCCAGCTGATATTGTCGGAGAAAGACGCGGATGTACTGCTTGTAGCGCTTTTCCTCGAGACCGACGAGGAAGGGGAAGATGCCGAGATACTTGCCCTTCCGGCCGTGCAGCAGCTCCTGGCGGACGCTGGCCTTGAGCTTCCGCCAGGGTGCGTCCGGGTTGGCGCCGAGCTCGCGGGTTCGATCGACCACAAGGCGGCGGCGCGACTCGTAGCGCGGCTTGGTCCAGGGGTCGATGGCGCCGTCGCGCACGCTGCGGTCGGGATCCGGCACGATCAGGCGCTCGTCATACTCGAGCGTGGCACCGAAGCCGTTGCAGGTGGCGCAGGCCCCGCGCGGGTTGTTGAAGGAGAAGAGCGAGGGCGTGATGGTGGCCGCGGGCGTGTCGCAGTTGCTGCACGCCAGGAATTCGGTGAAGCGGAGCTGCCGGCCGTCGTCGAGCACCGCGATGGCGATCCCTTCGCCCTCGCCGAACGCGGTCGAGACTGCTTCATGCAGGCGGCCGGCCACCGCGTCGGATACGGTCAGCCGGTCCACCACCACCAGCAGGCCTTCGTCGCTGGCGAGATCGGTGCCGGGCGGCAGGTCATCGAGATGCAGCTGCTCGCCCTGATGCAGAACCCGGACGAATCCCATCGCGCGCAGGTTCTCCACGATCGCAGCGTGGCTGTGGCGCGCCGAGGCGGGAAGGGGAAAGGTGACGAGCACCCGGCTCGCGCCTGATGCCAGCACCTCGGTCACGGCTATCTCCGGCGTCTCGCGCCGGACCGGTGCGCCGCAGCGGCGGCAGAATGGCTGGCCGACGCGGGCCCACAGCAGCCGCAGAAAGTCGTAGATCTCGGTGGCGGTGCCGACGGTCGAGCGGCTGGAGACGGCGGGATTTCGCTGCTCGATGGCAACGGCGGGAGCGAGCCCCTCGATCCGGTCCACATCCGGCTTGGGCATCCGCTCCAGGAACTGCTTGGCGTAGGTGGAAAGCGACTCGATGTAGCGCCGCTGGCCTTCAGCGTAGATGGTGTCGAACGCCAGCGAGGATTTGCCCGATCCCGAGGGTCCGGTCACGACCACGAGGGAGCGGTGGGGCAGCTCGACCGAGATCCCCTTGAGGTTGTGCTGCCGGGCATTCACGACACGAATCGCTGACACGCGCGAAGAATAGCGGCAGGGCAGGCTTCGGGAAAGTTTCGGGTGGGCCTGCTCCTGTCCGACCTTTCGTTCCGCCGTTAAACTTCCCCGCTTCATGGCCAAACTTCTGACACCGAAGATCCTGGTTCGCGGCTTTCAGATCTTTGTGGCTGCGTCGCTGATCGGCTTCGGGCTCACGCTCTGGTACGGCAACAACCTGGGCGCGTTTGCGGAGGGACTCCGCAACGTGCACTGGATCTGGCTGCTGGCCGGGCTGGGGCTGGCCTCGATGGACTGGATCGGTGGAGGGCTGAGGCTCTGGGTGGTGGCCCGGCAGCTGATGCCCCAGCCATCGCTCAAGGGGATGGTGCTGGCCGGCGGCATGAGCGCGTGGGCGGCCTACATCACCCCGCTGCAGTCGGGCGCGTTCCCGATGATGATGTACACCATGCGGCGCTATGGCATTCCCCTGCCGGTGGCAGCGACCTGCGCGCTGATGGGATTCGTGGGCACGGTGGGCTTCTTCGCCATTGCGGGGCCGCTGGCACTCCTCGCTGGAGCAGGCAAGGCGCTGGGCACCCAGGGCGATGTGCTCGGTCTCTCGCTCTACGATCTATTCCTCGGCAGCCTTACGATCTTTGCCGGCCTGGGCGCGCTGCTGGTGCTGGTGATGATCTTCCCGCGCCTTGTGCGCAACCTGCTCGACAGGCTCGCCGCGTGGCTGGGCCGCCGCAGTACCCGGTTCGCCGCAAAGGTCGACGGCGTCCGGACGGGGCTGGACGAGGCACACGGGCACCTGGTCAAGCTCAACAGCCCCAAGGGCTGGCTTTCCGTCTTCCTCTGCATCCTCCTCTCGGGGCCGTCGCACGCCAACAAGCTGCTGGCCGGGTACGTCACCCTTCGCGCCCTGGGGATTCACACTAATTTCGTGGATGTACTGCTGTTGCAGACGTTCATCGCCTTCCTGCTCTACTTTGCGCCAACCCCGGGCGCATCGGGTATCGCCGAAGTCATGTCTGCCGCCGTGATGTCGGTCTACGTCCCCAAGCCGCTGACGCCGCTCTACACCCTGCTGTGGCGGCTCATCCTGAGCTGGTACACGGTCGGCTTCGGCTTCGTGATCTTTGCCCGCTGGGTAGACAAGGGACTCCGGACGATCGGCATCGCGCCGCATTCCGATGACGGGACGGGCAAGCCCCAGCCCGCTGCACCATGAGCGACGCCGAAGAACCCATGGGCCAGGCCTATGACGCCCGGCTCCTGCGGCGCCTGCTCGGCTACCTGCGTCCGCACCTCAAGCTGGCCTTCGCGGCGCTCGCGCTGCTGCTGGTGAGCGCGGGCCTCGCGCTGGTGGGGCCGCGGCTGACGCAGTATGCCCTTGATGTCGCCATCCCCCGTGGTGATGCCGGCATGCTCGGCAACCTCGCCATTCTCTACATACTCGCACTGGTGGTCGATTTCCTGGCCGACTATGGCCAGACCCTCCTGACCACGCTGATTGGCCAGCGGGTGATGCTGGACCTCCGCACCCGGATCTTCGGTCACTTGCAGCGGCTCTCGATCAGCTTCTTTGACCGCAACCCGGTGGGGCGGCTGATGACCCGGGTGACGAGCGACGTGGAGACGCTCAACGAGCTCTTCTCCTCGGGGCTCGTCACCGTATTCGGAGACGTCTTCACCCTGGCCGCCATCATGGGCATGATGCTGCTCATGAACTGGCGGCTGGCGCTGGTGGCCTTCAGCGTCATTCCGCTGGTCTGGCTCACCGCCAGCATTTTCCGGAAGCACGTGCGCGAGGCGTTTCGCGACATCCGTATCCGGGTTGCCCGGCTCAACGCCTATCTGCAGGAACAGCTCTCGGGGATGCGCATTATCCTGCTGTTCCGGCAGGAACAGGCGGCGTATGACGAATTCGACCGGCTGAACCAGTCCCAGCTCGACGCGCACCTTCGCTCCATCACGGTCTACGCCATCTTCTTTCCGGTCGTGGAGTTTCTCTCCTCGCTGGCCTTGGCGCTCCTGCTCTGGTACGGCGGGCTCCGGGCGCTGGGCGGCACGCTCACCGTCGGTGTGCTGGCCGCGTTCATCCAGCTGAGCCGTCGCTTCTTCCAGCCATTGCAGGATATTTCGGAGAAGGTGAACCTGCTGCAGAGCGCGATGGCGTCCAGTGAGCGAATCTTCCAGCTGCTGGACGAGCCGGTCACCGTGCTGGAACCGGCCACACCGGTGATATTGCCCGAGTCCCCGCGTGGTGAAGTCCGCTTCGAGGACGTCTGGTTCCGCTACTCGGAGACGGGACCGTGGGTGCTCAAAGGGGTCTCATTCGTCGCGGCGCCCGGCCGCACGGTGGCCATCGTGGGTCACACCGGCGCCGGGAAGACGACGGTGATCAGCCTGCTGTTGCGCTTCTATGAGCCGGTGCGCGGCCGCATCACGATCGATGGAGTGGACATCCGGGAGATGTCGACGCACGATCTCCGGGGGCTGATCGGGTTCGTGCAGCAGGATCTCTTCCTGTTCACGGGAGACGTCCTGCACAACCTGGTGCTGGATGCGCCGATTCCGGCGGCACAGGCGGAGGAGGCCGCCGCCCGGGTTGGCGCCGACCGCTTCGTGCGGCGGCTGCCCGCCGGTTACGGCCACCAGCTCGCCGAGCGCGGCCGTAACCTGAGCGTGGGGGAGCGGCAGCTGCTCAGTTTTGCGCGCGCCCTGGCACGGGACCCGCGCATTCTGGTGCTGGATGAGGCGACCAGTTCGGTCGATGCGGAGGCGGAGGCCCAGATCCAGCAGGCCATCGCGGAACTGATGCGCGGCCGCACCGCCATTGTCGTGGCGCACCGGCTCAGCACGATCCTCCATGCCGACGAGATCCTGGTTTTCCACCACGGGGAGATCCGGGAACGGGGCACCCATCGGGCCCTGTTGGCACAGGAGGGGCTCTACCAGAGGCTCTACCTGCTGCAGGCCGGCAGCGGCGAGGCCCGGCGGAGTGCGTGACGTCCTGCTTGCGCGCCTAAATCACGGCGGAGTACGTTTGGGGCGTTCACTATCACGCGGACGGGCGGCTCTCGCATGATTCAGCTCGATGTCGGCGGACGGCGTTACAGCGTCGCCGCCGGTGAGATGACCATTGGGTCCGACGACGGGGCCAGCATCCCGGTCTTCGGCCAGCGCGTCTCCGGCCAGCATGCGGTCATCCAGGGTTGGCCTGACGGGTCGGCTGCGGTTCGCGCGGTGAATGGATCGGAAGTGCTGGTCAACGGAATCCAGCTCGGCGCGGAGCCGACGCCGCTGTTGCACGGCGACAAGCTCCTAATCGGCAGACAGGAGATACTGGTGGTGGATGAATCCCGGTCGGGCAGCACGCGCATCGCGCAGGCGGTGCAGATGCCGCCAGCGCCCAACGACGGTGCGCGGGTGGTCTGCCTCACCGACGGCAGGGAGTACCAGATCGGCGCGGGGCCCCTGGTGTTCGGCCGCGAGGCCGGGGCCGACGTGGTGGCACCAGGCGACGAAGTTTCCCGCCGGCATGCAGAGCTGCATCGCGATTCCGCCGGCTTCCTGCTGCTGGATGCCAGCGTCAACGGGACCCTGGTGAATGGCGAGCGCGTTACCGGCGAGCGCCGGCTCACCTCGGGCGACCTCATCCGGATCGGCGGAGAGGAGTTCCGCTTCCATGCCGGCCAGGCGCCCCCGGCCGGGGCGCACCAGCGCCTCAGCGACACGATGTTCGGGGTGGCTGCGTTCCGGCCGACGCCGGTGCCCGAGCCGGGGCCCGCGCCACTGGTCTCCGTGCTGTTCCGGTCGGGTCCGCGCAAGGGCGACCGGCTCACGCTGTCGGTCCCCATGATCAATGTGGGCCGGGCCGACTACAATGACCTGGTCCTGGCGGATCCCAGCGTGAGCACCATGCACGCCAAGATCCAGCGGCGCGGCGGTGTCTGGATCCTGGCCGATCTCGGTTCCACCAACGGGACCTTCATGGAGGGCGAGCCGGTGACCAGCGAAGTGGCGCTGGCCCCGGGAGCGACCCTCCGGTTCGGCGAGGTCTCGGTCCTGTTCGAACCGCTGGACGAGGAAGTGCCGGAGGAGCACGATGGCACCCGCGCCATGGCGCGAGTGGAAGTCCCGCCCCCCGTGCCCGCGGCACCGACGCCGGTGCCCGAGGCACCGGTCCGACGGCCGGCGGTACGCCGGCCGCCCCCGACCCCTGAACCGCGTCGCCGCGGCTCCTGGCTCACGCTGGCCGTGCTGGTGGCGGTGGCGGCCGGGCTCGCGGCGTACCTGCTGCTCTCGCGTTAGCGGAGGCACGTGCACTTCTCCTGCGCCGCCCGGACCGACGTCGGTGTCGTACGTTCGGGCAACGAAGACAACTTTCTCATGCTTGCCGACCGCGGCATTTTCATCGTGGCTGACGGCATGGGAGGGCACGCAGCCGGCGAGGTTGCGAGCGAGATGGCCGTGCGCATCGTCGCCGAGGAACTGGGCCAGTATCGCGGCCTGAGCGACGACGAGCTGGCTACCCGGATGCACAACGCTATCCGCAAGGCCAACGAGGCCATCTTCTCGCGGACACTCTCCGAGCACGACAAGCGCGGCATGGGCACCACGCTCACCGCCCTCGTGCTCCTGCCCGACCGGTACCTGATCGGCCAGGTGGGCGACAGCCGGGCCTACCTGCTCCGCAGCGACCGGCTCCGCCAGATCACCAAGGACCACAGCTACGTGCAGGAGCAGGTGGATGCCGGGCTCCTCACGCCGGAGCAGGCGCGGGTGCACCCCTACAGCAACGTCATCACTCGTTGCGTGGGGGCGGGCATGGAGGTCACGCCCGACATCTACTTCGGCGCGCTCGAATCGGAAGACCTGCTGCTCCTCGCCTCCGATGGGCTGACCGGCATGCTGGAAGACGAGCAGCTGCGGCGGCTGCTCAAGGCGGACGGTGGTCCCCAGCGTTCGGTGGACCAGATGATCACGGAAGCGAATCGCCGGGGCGGGCTCGACAACATCACGGCCATCGTCATCCGCATCGAGACGTCGGACACGCCGTCGGGGGAATACCCGG
>DASSHL010000087.1:0-5396 GCA_035692845.1 Gemmatimonadales bacterium | reverse complement strand
CCACCACGATGCTGAGCGGCCAGATGGCGAGGTCGGCGCGGATGGGACGCTCGGAGACACCCTTCACGGTGACGTACCGATCGCTGGCTCGCACCTGGGCAATCCCCCGCCCTGCCAGCCAGCCACCGAGGACGATGCCGAGAGAGAGGATGAGCGCTGGGAGCCAGACGAGTCGTCGGTCTTCAGTCATCTGTCGTCCGCTGAAGGCTGAAGATCGATGACCGACGACCAGCTGCTAGTGTCTCTTGAAATACTGCACCTCCCGCTCGTGCTTCTCTGCCGCCTTCCTGGTCTTGAACGTGCCAAGGTTGCGGCGCTTGCCGGTCTTGGGATTCTTCTTCTTCGAGTAGAGACGGTACGTGCCGTCTGCGAGTTTGCGGATCATTGGGGGTCGAGGGGTCGAGGGGTCGAGGTGGTCGAGAAGACCTTCCAACGATACCTCCATTCACCACCTTCCGCGACCCACAACCCCTCGACCATCTCGACCCCTCGACTACACTTCCAGCATGTCCGACCTCCTCGCCGCGCGGTCCCAGATGGCGGTGTCGCTCATCTTCCACATCGTCTTCGCGGCGATCGGGATTGCCATGCCGCTGCTCATGGTCATCGCCGAGTGGCGCTGGCAGCGGACCGGCGATGAGGAATACCTCACGCTGGCAAAGCGCTGGGGGCGCGGCACCGCGATCCTGTTTGCGGTAGGGGCGGTTTCGGGAACGGTGCTTTCCTTCGAGCTCGGGCTCCTCTGGCCCCGGTTCATGGGCTACGCCGGTGCCATCATCGGCATGCCCTTCTCGCTCGAGGGCTTTGCGTTCTTCACCGAGGCGGTCTTCCTTGGCGTTTATCTCTACGGCTGGGGCAAGGTCTCGCCGCGTGCGCACCTGCTGAGCGGCGTCGCCGTCGCCGTTAGCGGCATGCTCTCGGGCATCTTCGTGGTGATCGCCAACGCGTGGATGAATACGCCAGCCGGTTTCACGCTGGTGAACGGCGTACCCACCGATATCCGCCCCTTTGCGGCGATGGCCAACCCGCACGCGTTCCCGCAGACGCTGCACATGACGCTCGCCGCCTATGCGGCCACGGGCTTTGCCGTGGCAGGTATCCATGCGCTGCTCCTCAGGCGCGACCCGAACAACGGCTTTCACCGGAAGGCCTGCGGCATCGCACTCGCGGTCGGGGCGGTAACCGCCGTACTGCAGCCCTTCTCGGGCGACATCATGGCCAAGGCGGTTGCCCGGAATCAGCCGGTGAAGCTCGCAGCGTTCGAAGGGCACTTCGAGACCCGCCGAGGAGCGCCATTGCACATCGGCGGCTGGCCCGACGAGACGAAGGGCGAGACCCGCTGGGCGCTCAAGATTCCCAAGGGCCTGAGCCTGCTCGCGTTCAACGACCCCGACGCTGAAGTGCGCGGCCTCAATGATTTTCCCCGTGAGAACTGGCCGCCGGTGGCCATTGTGCACCTGGCATTCCAGCTGATGGTGGCGTGCGGCACGGTCATGGCGCTGGTGGGGCTCTGGGCCACATGGCGTCGCTGGCGTCACCCAGTCAGCTGGCCCGCCTCACGCCGCTTTCTCCTTGCCCTGGCACTCTCCGCGCCGCTCGGCTTCGTGGCCATCGAGGCGGGATGGATCGTCACGGAAGTGGGCCGCCAGCCGTGGATCATCTACGGAATCATGCGCACCGAGGACGCTGTGACGCCGATGCCCGGGCTTATCGTTCCCTTCCTCACCTTTACCGTGCTCTACCTGCTCCTCGGCGCCATGACAGTCTGGCTCATCTGGCGCCAGGTGATTGCAAGCCCGCGAGGGGCTCGGCATGGTTGAGGTGATCATCGCCGGACTGATGGCCGGTGCGCTGATCCTGTACGCCTTGCTCGGCGGCGCCGATTACGGTGGCGGAGTGTGGGATCTCCTGGCCACGGGCCCGCGCGCCCGGGAGCAGCGCCAGCTGATTGCCGACGCGATTGCACCGGTGTGGGAAGCCAATCATGTCTGGCTCATCCTGGTGCTGGTGATCCTCTTCACCGCGTTCCCGCCGGCGTTCGCCGCCATCGGCACCGCGCTGCACATTCCCCTGACGCTCATGCTCGTGGGCGTGGTCCTGCGTGGCACCGCGTTCACCTTCCGGCACTATGACGACCAGCACGACCAGGTCCAGCGGCGCTGGAGCCTGATCTTTTCCATCGCGAGTATCATCACGCCAATCCTGCTCGGTGTGTCGGTGGGCGCGGTTGCGTCCGGCAATATCAGGGCGCCGGAGGCGGGCGGCAGCTTCATCTGGCCCTGGCTCGCGCCATTTCCGTTTGCAGTGGGATTCCTGGCGCTGGCCTTGTTCGCGTTTCTTGCGGCGGTCTTCCTGACCGTCGAGGCGGGTGACCGTGCGCTGGCGGATGACTTTCGTCGCCGCGCCATCTGGGCGGGCATCGCGGTCTTTGTCACGGCAGGGCTGGCGCTCCTGCTCGCCCGACGTGGCGCGCCGATCATCTGGGAGCATCTGTTGCGGGGTCGGTGGGCCGCGCCGCTGCAGATCGCCACGGCGCTCGCGGCGATCGGAGCCTTTGCCGCGCTCTGGACCCGGCGCTTCCGGCTCTCGCGCCTGCTCGCGGCGGCGCAGGTGTCGCTCATCCTCGCCGGCTGGGCCACGGCGCAATTCCCGTGGCTGGTGGTTCCCGAGCACACAATCCAATCTGCCGCCGCTCCCGATTCAGTACTCCGGCCGTTGCTCGTGGCGCTGCTGATCGGTGCGCTGGTGCTCGCGCCGTCGGTGTACACCCTGATGCGGGTGTTCAAGGGAGTTAAGAGTTGAGAGTTAAGCGCAAGCACTCTCAACTCTTAACTCTTAACTCTTAACTCCCTTCCCCTCCGCCTCTTCCTTCGCGAAGTCCCGCCGCTTCTTCGCCGCATCTTCCTGCTCGCCCGGCTCGCAGTTCAGGTCTTCGGGATCGCGCGCGGCTTCGGTGGCGTCCTTGGCCTGGAGACGCTTGCGGGCGGCTTCGGCCAGGCCCTCATAGTCGCCGCGGATCAGGTCGAGGTCGGACTGCTCGAGGTCCTCGAGGTCCAGCAGCGAATTGTTGGCGCTCTCGAGCGCGCGGATCAGCTCATCGAGCTTGATCTGTACTGCCTGCGAGTCGCGATTCTGGGTGTTCTGGATCAGGAAGACCATCAAGAAGGTGACGATTGTCGTGCCGGTGTTGATCACCAGCTGCCACGTATCGCTGAAGTGAAAGAGCGGGCCGGTCACCGCCCAAACCAGGATGACCAGCGCCGCGGTGATGAAGGTTCCCACGTGCCCGCTGATGCGCGCCGTGTTGTGGGCGAACCGGGTAAAACGGGATTTCGGTCGCATCAGCTGGCTCCGGTGTCGTCGTCTCGCTCGTGGATATCCGCGCTGTAGAGATGCCAGCGGCGTTGCGCGTCGCTGGCGCCATCCACCACCGCGCGCTGGACCACGTAATGTCCCGAAAATTCCTGTGCTGTACCATCACGCTTCCAGGCGTGAATAGTGACCGGGATCTCCACGTAGCGCGATCCAGCTGCGCCCTCCACTCGGCCCGCCTCGCCAATATCGACACGTGACGAATCGGTATCGGCGAACCCGGACTGGAACTGCGCGAATGTCTTGCCGCTTGCGCGGCCGCTGTCACCCCACAGGAGGAATGCCGAGCGGAAGTCGCGCCGGTTGATGGCGTCGTAGTACGACTGGATGACCCGGGTGGGATCGGCGGTGTCAGCGGTGGCCGGATGCGGGATGGTGTCGGGCATGCCGGCCACCGCCGAGTCGGCCGAGGCCTGGGGCGCGGGCCTGGGGCCGCACGCCGCCAGTGCCACTGCCACCACAGCGAACGCAAGACCGCCCTGCCTACGTATCGTCATTCCGCCGGATCGCGGCGGCGTGTACGCGTCACGCCGGTCAAAATGCCAAGACCCAGCAGGATGATGCACGCGATGGTGATCCAGATCACCGAGATGCCGAGCGCGTACAACGCCCAGGCGACGCCCGCAATGACAATCAGGAACCCGATGAGATAGAGCGCGAAGGACATACCGTTCTCCCAGGGAGATGGAGTTGGCCTGCCGCTCTATTGTCGCAGGTCGGGACGCCCGCGTCGGTGATGTACATCGCACAAGCGCTATCCGCTATGCGCTCAGCGCATAGCACACAGCATCCATCAGGATGGCTGCCTGGTCACTCTCAGGTACGGCTTCTTCGTCTCGTAGCCGGGAAACCGCCTGGCGGCCTCCTCGTCGCTGATGCCGCCGCCGATGATCACATCCTCGCCCGGTTGCCAGTCGGCTGGTGTCGACACCGAATGCTTCGCGGTGAGCTGCAGCGAGTCCAGCACCCGGAGGATCTCGGCGAAGTTGCGGCCGGTGCTCGCGGGATAGGTGAGCGTCAGCTTGACCTTGTTGTCGGGACTGATGATGAACACCGAACGCACGGTAGCCGTGTCGCTCGCGTTCGGGTGGATCATGTCGTACAAGTTGGCGACCGTCTTCTCCGGATCACCGATCATCGGGAAGTTGACGCTGTTGCCGGTCACGTCCTGGATGTCCCGGGCCCATTCCTTGTGGCTGGTGATGGGGTCGACCGACAGCCCCATGACCTTGGTTCCGCGCCGGGCGAATTCGTCCTTGAGCCCACCCACGCGTCCCAGCTCCGTGGTACAGACCGGGGTGAAGTCCCTGGGATGGGAGAACAACACGGCCCAGCTGTCGCCCTTCCACTGGTAGAAGTCGATCTGGCCTTCGGTGGTTTCGGCCGTGAAGTTCGGGGCGGTGTCGCCGAGTCGGAGGGGCATAGGGGGGCTCCTTTTTGAGCTGTGAGCTGTGAGCTGTGAGCTGTGAGCTGTGAGCTGTGAGCCGAGAGCTGAGAGGTGGGCGAAGGTAGTGCTCATAGCTCCTAGCTCATAGCTCTCAGCTCATCTGTTCCACCACCACTGCCGTACCATAGCAGAGCACTTCGGTCACGCCCGGCATCAGCTCGGTGGCATCGTATCGCATCGCGATAACCGCATTCGCGCCCATATGCTCCGCGTGTTCCATCATGATGTCGTACGCTTCGCGGCGGGTCTTCTCGCAGAGTGTCGTGAGCAGGGCGATGTTGCCGCCGAAGAGCGTCTCGATCTTGGCGCCGATGGTGCCGAAGACCGAACGGGAACGCACGCTGATGCCGCGCACGATGCCCAGGTTGTGGAGCACCTGGTAGCCATCCAGCATTGGTGCAGTGGTGGTGAGATCATGGTTCATGGTGGCCGCAATTCTCCCGGGTCAGGTGGGACGTCGCTCAAGGCGCGCGATGACAGTACCGGCTTCGCCCATCAGTTCCAGCGTGTCGGCCGTGCGGCGCCAGGTGCGGGTCGAGTCCGTCATGGCAACGAAGCGCTGCTCCAGCTCCATGCC
>DASSHL010000086.1:0-6645 GCA_035692845.1 Gemmatimonadales bacterium | reverse complement strand
TGAATTGAAAGCGGTATTCGATAAGCTGGCAGTCGGCGCGGAGCCGGAGCGGTTTCAGGACCTGCATGCTATGCCCTTCGGCACATATGGACAATTCTACGACAAATACGGGATGCAGTGGATCTTCCGCGGCATCGCGGGCGAGTAGCAAGTATGCCTCACTAGCGGCCGCCGGGGCGGCGGCCTCGCTGGATACTTTGATCAGACTGCGGCCACCGCTCCGCCGCTGAAGCGCCTTCCGCCAGACCCGGGCGCATTATCGTTCTCCCCGTGCCCGACCACCTTTCCCTCCTCCTCGTCTCCATCCTCGGTGGCGCGATCGCGGCCGTGTCCGGCTTCGGGATCGGCAGCATCATCACCCCGTTCCTGCTACTGCGCTTCTCCCCGCTCGAGGCCGTGTCGCTCGTCGCCCTCCCCCATGTCTGCGCCACCGCCCTGCGCCTCTACGAGCTGCGCCGCTCCATTCACGGCCCCACCTTTCAGCAGTTCGGCCTCGCGTCCGCCGTCGGGGGCCTGGCTGGCGCCCTGCTGCAAGGTCCACTGGGCGGCCTCGTCCTCACCATGGTCCTTGCCCTCCTGCTCCTCACCGCCGGCGTCGGCGAGGTGCGGCAACGCCCCGTCCCCATCCCCGACATCCCCGGATGGAAGGTCGCCGGCGGCGCCCTGTCCGGCTTCTTCGGGGGCCTGGTCGGCAACCAGGGCGGGATCCGGGCAGCCGCCCTGCTCCAGTATGGCCTGACGCCACGTGAGATCGTCGCCACGGCCACCGCCACCGCGCTCCTCGTAGACGCAGCGCGGGTCCCCATCTACGCCATCCGCGAAGCCCCGTTCATCGCGAGCCAGATGCCCCTGGTCCTCTGGATGACGCTGGGCGTCACGATCGGCACGGCCCTCGGCGTGCCCGTGCTGGGGCGCCTCAAGACAACGACGTACCGCCGCCTGGTCGGGGCCCTGCTGATCCTCCTCGCGGTGTTCCTCATCGGTTGGGCTGTTCGCTGACCACCACACGAATCCGGCAGGGCACGGTCATCGGTTGGCGTGGGGAACTGGCGCCACCTGCGGGTTTTGTCCATACTCAGGCGAACTCGCCCCGGGCCGGAGAGATGCTCGACACGGCGACCGTCGAAGTGCATTTCCCCGGTTAATCCGCCCAGGCAACACCAGGCACACTCCGGATGGGACGGACATGCACACTAGAGCCGTATATCTCCTAGTGGTTCCCGGCTTCGCTGACTGGGAGCCGGCCCACGCGGTCGCCGAGCTCCGGCGCCATGGTGGGTACCGCGTCGAAGTGGTGGGACTCAGCGCCCAGCCCGTCGAGTCGATGGGCGGGCTTCGCGTGCAACCGAGTCGCGTCTTGTCCGAAGTGGATGCAGACGACGTGGCCGTCTTCATCCTGCCTGGCGGCGATCGATGGGAAACCTTGCCCGTGGAGCCGGAACTCGCTGCGCTCCTGCGAACGCTGGATGCCGCCGGAGTGCCGCTTGCGGCGATCTGTGCAGCCACGGTCGCCATTGCACGAACAGGCCTGCTCCGGGGCCGGCGGCATACGAGCAATGGGCGGGCATACCTGCAGCAACATGCTCCTGGTTATGACGGAAGCGCAGACTACGTGGAAGCGCCGGCGGTGCGGGATCGCGGCCTGATCACGGCAAGCGGCCTCGCGGATGTCGAATTTGCGGCGGAGCTCCTCAACGAGCTCGGCGTGCTCAGTGAACCGGACCGTCAGCTGTGGAGGGACCTCTTTCGCAGCGGTCGGCTCCCCCCCGGCGCCGGCTAGCCGGCGCTCGCGGCGGCTCTCTTCGGGCCACGATTCCCTGCACCACTGGCGCGCAGGCGGCCGCTGCGAAACATTGGGCGGTGAGCAGCGTCCGCTCTGCTGAAGCGCCCCTTGCTGGACGGCGAAGGAGGAAGGCCATGCACTGGAATCTTTCCTATGCCATTGGGTTTCATCCGTGGGAGGATACCGACCAGCAGTTTGCCCAATCACTGGATTCGCTCCTCGCACGCGACGAGCAGGGCCGAGAGCCACCGTTCGGGCGTGCCCTGGATGTCGGGACGGGGAGCGCCATCTGGGGCATCGAGCTGGCCAAGCGAGGCTGGGAGGTCACCGGTGTCGACCTGGTGCAGAAAGCGCTGGACCGGGGGCGTGAGCGGGTCCGGGCCGCCGGCGTGAAAATGAAGCTGGTGCAAGCGGACGTGACCCGGCTTTCAGAGCCTGCCGTGGGTTCCGGCTTCCGGCTCATTCTCGACACCGGCACCTTCCATGATTTCGACACCGAGCAGCAGCAGGGGATGGCTCGGAGCCTCGGTGCGCTGGCTACCGAGGACGCGACGGTGCTCTTGCTGTGCTGGCCCCGGCGCATTCGCCCGCTGATCCGCGGCGTGAGCCGCGAAGAAATCGAGGCTGCCTTTGCCGGCTGGCGGGTAACCGACGTTGAACCGTCCTTCTTCAAGCTGCCGCTACCGTTGCAATGGCTGCTGCGCCCAGGCGAGCACTGGTACCGCCTCCGGCGAGCATGACGTGACGCGCAGAGCGGGTGGGCCGCTGGCGGCGGGCGTCGCTCGCTGCCTCTAGTAACTGGCTCCTCCCACAATCCCACGAGAAACGGTGACGGCATGATGCGATGGCGTGCAGCGGTCCTTGGGCTGAGTGCGGCAGCCGTAATCGGCGCTGGCCGCCTGGTTGCGCAGGAGGTAGCTCCCACAGCCAGTCCCCCCGGGAGACCTGACCCCATCCTCGACATGCATTTGCACGCCCGAAGGGCGGCACACTACGGCGCGACAGGACTGCCCCTGTGCGCCCCTGTCACTCGTATGCCCAGTTGGGATCAACGAAAGCCGTTCGGCGAATCCGAATCGCCCCCACTGTGCAGCGCTCCACTCGTGTCGCCCGCGACGGATGCCGAAGTCCTGCGACAAACGCTCGCCAGCATGCAGAGGCACAACGTGATTGGCGTGCTTGGAGGCGAGCCCAACCTCGTGGCCGAATGGTCTGCCGCTGCGCCGGGCCGGTTCATTCCAGGTCTGGACCTCAGCTTCGATCCCGCAACCGCCATGGCTCGAGCAGCGACTCCGGCCGGAGCGCCGCATTACCCGTTGCCGGTGGATTCTATCCGCGCGCTGTATGAACGTGGTGCGTTTCGCGTGCTCGCAGAGGTCATGAATCAGTTCGCCGGACTCGCGCCCAGTGACCCTCGTCTGGAGCCCCTCTGGGCCATGGCGGAGGAGCTCGACATCCCGGTTGGCATCCACATGGGCGGGGGAGGACCGGGCGAGCCCTACGCCAGCTCGCCGGAGTTCCGTGCCAGGCTTCAGAGCGCGCTGACGTTGGAGGAGGTGCTGGTACACCACCCCAGATTGCGGCTGTACATCATGCATGGCGGGTATCCACTGCTGGAGGATCTGCTCGCGCTCCTGTTCACATACCCCCAGGTGTATCTGGAGCTGAGCATGGCCGCTAACGTCGAGACTCGTCCGGCGTTTTACCGCTATCTGCGCGGGATCGTCGACGCCGGCTATGGCGATCGCATCATGTTTGGTTCGGACCAGATGGTGTGGCCCGGACTCATTGACGCCGCAGCCCTCTCCATTCAGGAGGCACCGTTCCTGACCTCCGCGCAGAAGCGCGATATTTTCTACAATAATGCGGCGCGCTTCCTCCGACTCACGCCGGAGGAGATCGCCCGTCACCACGACAAGTGAAAAGACATGCCGTCACCGGCTCAGCGCCCGCTGACGGCGCCTCGACCGTCCCATACGGCGGCGAGGTCCACGTTCCTGTTACTGTCCCGAACTCTCGCCCAGTGCGACGAGCAGCTCGTCCAGCTGATTGAACGTCTCGACCATGGCATCGGCGGCTCCGGTGCCGGCAGCGTCGAGCGCTTCCTTCGATGGATACCTCTCGCTGAGAACCACCAGCGTCTTGCCACCGTTCTCCTCGAAGGTCACCGTGGTAACCGATCCGCCCTCGCCACCTTCGTCGTTGGTCCACGCGAGGCGCGAATGGGGCTTCACTTCGACATAGGTGCCGAAGAACGCCGCGGGCTCTGCAACACCGACATCGAATTCCAACCGGTACTTGCCGCCGACGCGCGCATCCACCTCGCAGGCCAGCAAGGTCATCCCCATCGACTTGGGCACCCACCAGCGCCTGAGCAGCTCGGCCTTGGTGAATGCCTCGAACACGATGCGTGCCGGGCCATTGATGGTCCGCGTGACAACCACCTCACGGTCCGACGTCCGTTCCACCGTGGTGCGCTGCTTCACGGGACCGGGCTCACTTTCGAGTTTTGGGTTCATTGCGCTTCTCCTGTTGTGTGAGTTCCTCGACCACCTTGTCCAGTTCATCAAAGCGTGCGTCCCAGCGCTGGCGGTAGCTCTCGAGCCACGCCATCTCTGCCTCCAATCGGCGCGGGCCCAGCTGGCACCTGCGCACGCGCCCGACCTTGCTCGTGCTGACGAGCCCCGCCCGCTCCAGGACGCCGACGTGCTTCTTCATGCCCGTGAGCGTCATCTCGAACCGCTCGGCGAGGTCCGTGATCGATGCGTCGGCTCGTCCGAGTTGCTCGAGGACACCGCGCCGCGTGGGGTCCGCAAGCGCGGCAAACGAGGTATCAAGTCGGGTTGTCAGATACTGAACCATATGGTTCAGTATATAGCAAGTGGCCGCGGCACGCAAGGGGTGGCCGCAAGCGCCCGTACCACTGGCGCCCCTGTCGCCAAGGCGGAAGATTGATCCATCCACTCCCGTTGAGGACTTCCTGATGCGCGCCTACCTGTGTGCGGCCCTGCTGACTCTCACCGCCCCGTGCCTGTCCGCGCAGGTTCCGCTGGCGGTGACTGCCGATCCCCAGCGCGACAGTGCCAACCCGGCCCGGATGGAAGTGCTGCACATCCCCTCTGGCGGCGTCAGCATCAATGGCGTCGCCTATGTTGCCTCCGGCGCCGGCAGGCATCCTGCCTTCATTCTCTTTCACGGCCTTCCCGGCAATGAGAAGAACCTCGACCTGGCCCAGGCGGTCAGGCGGGCCGGATGGAACGCCATCACGGTGAATTACCGCGGGTCGTGGGGAAGCCCTGGCGAGTTCCGCTTTGGTGGCAATCTTGAGGACGCGGAAGCGGTGCTGGCATTCGTGCGGGATTCGGCGAATGCCCGGCGGCTGGGAATCGACCCGCGTCGCATCGTAGTCGCCGGTCATAGCATGGGCGGCTGGGTCGCCGCACTCACCGCGGCCCGACACCAGGAGCTGCTCGGCGCCGTCCTGATTTCCGCGGCTGACCTCGGGCTCCTCGGCGCCATGCAGCGCGACTCGCTTGCGGCGGTGATGGCCGATAACATGGAGTCGCTGTCGGGCGTCACGGCACGGAGCATGGCCGACGATCTGGCTGGCGGAGCCTCCCACTGGCAGTTCGCGGAGGCTGCTGCTGGCCTGGCCCATCTTCCCCTGCTTGTGTTGACGGCCAACGACGGACTGGCGCCGCATTCCGATGCACTTGTCCGACGCGTGCGCGCGCTGGGCAACACCCAGGTCACGACGCTGCATCAGCCGACCGATCACTCGTGGTCCGACAAGCGCATCGCGCTGGAGAGCGCGGTGCTCACCTGGCTCGCGGGGCGCTAGGCGGGTTCCGCCTTGCCGCCGCTTGACGGCGCGCGGTTGCGCGTGTTCCGGCCGCGCTTCTTATTTGAGCCATCTGCAGTCTTCTCACGACCGCGTAGACGGAGATCGCCCGGATGATCAAGCCCCTGTTCATCGTGGCATCGCTCGCGTGCGGCGGGACCCTGCTGCCCGTTACGCCCCAGGGCGCAGCCGACTCCGCCCTTTCCGCACAAGTCCAGCCTTCCGACAGCATCCGGGTCGTGCTCCTCGGCACCGGCATGGGCCCGCCCGTTAACCTCCAGCAATACGGGCCGAGCACCCTCGTCGAGGCGGGCGGGGAGCGCCTGCTCTTCGACTGTGGCCGAGGAGCCACGATCCGGCTCGCGCAGGCCGGAATCCCGATCGGATCGATCAGCCGGGTGTTCCTGACGCACCTGCATTCCGACCACATCGTCCAACTCCCCGACCTGCTGCTGGCCGGATGGCCGCTTCGCCGCACGACACCGCTCGAGGTGTGGGGGCCGGCCGGCACGCGCGCCATGATGGAGCACCTGCTGCAGGCGTTTGACTTCGACATTCACATGCGACGCGATGTCGACGAGCATATTCCGGCGGCCGGCATCACCGTGGCGAGCCACGACGTCGGTGAGGACACCGTCTTCAGCGAGCATGGCGTGACCGTCACCGCCTTCCTCGTCGACCACGGGCCAGTGCGTCCGGCGCTCGGTTACCGCGTCGAGTATGGTGGCCACTCGGTCGTGCTCTCCGGCGACACCCGAGTCTCCGAGAACCTGGTTCGCCATGCGCAGGGCACCGATGTGCTTATCCACGAGGTCATCGACCCCGAAGCACTCCGCGCCCGGCCCGATCGGCCCAGCGCCGCAGTGGTGGATGCAATCGTCGCGCACCACACGACGCCGGAGCAGGCCGGCGAGGTCTTCCACCGCGTGGCGCCCCGACTCGCCGTCTACTCGCACGCGCCAAATTCCGAGAATGTGCTCGCGAGGACACGGACGACATACGACGGGCCATTGCAGGGAGC
>DASSHL010000085.1:0-3305 GCA_035692845.1 Gemmatimonadales bacterium | reverse complement strand
TCGCGGAGCATGAGGATGGACCCGCCGTCACCGGCGTTGGCGACGTAGACGATGCGCGCACCATCAGGCGAGATGGCGAACGCCGTCCCGGCATCATAACCGGTGCTGAGCTTGAGTCCTGGCGTCGCGATCTCATAGGTGGCAGGCGCGGCTGCCGCGGCAGGCCGACGGGCGGCGAACTGATAGCCGGCCGCCAGGACTGCGAGCGCCGCGATGCCCCATGGTGCCAGCGCCCGAAGCCGGGACCGGCTCGGCTGGTTGAAAGCTCGACCACTTGGCGCACTGACGAGTGCACCGGCAAACTCGGCCGCAGTGGCGAACCGGTCAGCGGGGAGCTTCTCCAGCGCGGTGAGGACCGCCTCCTCCACCGCGGGCGGGACCCGGTCCCGCACCCGGCTGGGCGGCATGGGCTTCTCGGTCATCACTTTCGCGACAATGGCCTGCGCGGTGCTGGCGCTGAAGGGCGGGTCGCCCGTGAGCATCTCGTAGAGCACGGCGCCCAGGGCGTAGAGATCGCTGCGCGGACCGATGTCCCGCTCGCCCATGGCCTGCTCGGGGCTCATGTACTGCGGCGTGCCGAGGGACATCCCAGTCTCCGTCATCCGGTGGCCGGCCGTGTTGCTTACGGCGAGCGCAATGCCGAAGTCGGCGACCAGGGCCGACCCATCATGCAGCAGTATGTTCTCGGGCTTGATGTCGCGGTGGATTACTCCGTGGCGATGGGCGTAGTCGAGCGCGCCCGCCGCCTCGCTGGCAATCCGCACGGCGTCAGCAATGGGGAGCTGCTTCTCGCGGGTGAGCCGGTCGCGGAGGGACTCACCCTCGACATAGGGCATGACGTAGTAGAGGAAGGACGCGGGACCCGAGACGCGGGACTCGAGCGGTTCGCGTCCCGAGTCCCGCGTTTCGGGTCCCAGTTCCGCGACGCCAGAATCAAACAGTGCCAGAATGTGCGGATGCTGCAGGGTGGCCGTGGTGCTGATCTCGGAGAGAAACCGATCCGCTCCGATCACCGCGGCGAGCTCGGGCTTGAGGACCTTGATGGCCACCTTGCGATGATGCCGGAGATCCTCGGCGAGGTACACAGTCGCCATGCCGCCCTGGCCCAGCACCCGTTCAACGGCGTAGCGGCCTTTGAGCGCGCTTGCGAGCGTGGAGCGCTGGTCCATGGTCAGTCCGTGGTCAGGGTCCTCACCGCGGGGCGCGGGAGAAGCGGTAAATCTATCTAACGCGGAGCGCCACAGCTCTCCAGCGCATAATCAGCCATGGCACGCGCAAGCTCACGCTCGCCCATCACGGCCTGGCCCACCTGCATGCCTTCGAGATATTGCCGCTCTTCATCCGTGTGGGTGCGGACGACGATATCCACCGCCGGGTTCGCCTTCCGTGCTTCCATAATGATGGCCCGCGCGGTGAAGGGCTCCGGCGCAGTGACGACCAGGAGTCGAGCCTCCGCCATGTTGACCTGCGCCAGCATGCCGGGCCGGCTGGCATCACCGAAGAATGCCGGGATACCGCGCTCCCGGAGCGACGTCACCGTCTGGCGGTCCTGCTCCAGCACCAGATAGGGAACGCCTGCACCGGCGAGCGCCGTTCCAATGGCGCTGCCAACTCGCCCATAGCCCACGATCACCGCATGGTTGTGCAACCTGGCCGCGTGCACATGCGCGGGAGATTCGGTGCGCATCCCACCGGGTCGCTCCAGCATCCCGAGGAGCCGCGGCCGCGCGGTAATCCAGCGACGCAGCGGCTCCACGGCGGCAAAGGCCGCGGCGTTGAGGCCGATGGAGAGGAGCGCGCCCGCAACGATGAGATTCTGCGCCTCGGCTGGCATGAGCCCGAGCGCCAGCGCAAGCGAGGCAAGGATAAAGGAGAACTCGCCGATCTGGGCCAGACTGGCGGAGATCGTCAGTGCCGTGTGAAGGGGACGACGAAAGGCGAGCACGATGAAGAACGCGGCCAGCGACTTGCCGATCATCACTATGGCCACCACGGCGAGCACCTGCAGCGGGTGACGCACGAGGATCCCGGGGTCGAACAGCATGCCGACCGCGACAAAGAAGAGCACGGCGAACGCGTCCTGCAGCGGCAGCGAGTCAGCGGCAGCCTCGTGGCTCAGGTCGGTGCCGTTCACCACCATCCCGGCCACGAACGCGCCGAGCGCGAACGACACACCGAACAGTTCGGCGGCGCCGACGGCGATCCCGATGGCCACGGCGAGCACCGCGAGCGTGAACAGCTCACGGGAACCGGTGCGCGCTACGCGCTCCAGCAGCCAGGGCACCACCCGCCGTCCCACAATGATCATGAGCGCCACGAACGCCACCACTTTCGCGAGCGTCAGGGCGAGTGTGGTGAGCACGCCCCCGCTCACGGGCACATTGGTGTGGCCGCCGAGCGAGACAGCGAATGCGGGCAGCAGCACCAGCACCAGCACGGTCGCGAGGTCCTCGACGATCAGCCAGCCGATGGCAATCCGGCCGTCCACCGAGTCGAGCACGCCGCGATCTTCGAGGGCGCGGAGCAGCACCACCGTGCTGGCCACGGAGAGGCAGAGGCCGAACACAATGCCGGTAGTCCAGGACCATCCCCACAGATGCGCCACCGCACCGCCGAGGACGGTGGCTACAACGATCTGCACCACGGCACCCGGCACGGCGATTCGCCGCACCGCGAGCAGGTCGTCGAGCGAGAAATGGACCCCCACGCCGAACATCAGCAGGATGACGCCGATCTCGGCGAGCTGCTGGGCAAGGGCTACGTCCGCCACAAAGCCGGGGGTGTACGGCCCGGCGAGGATACCCGCCACGAGATAGCCCACCAGCGGCGGGAGGCGAAGCCGCTGCGCCAGCATCCCGAGCACAAAGGCCAGCCCGATGCCGCCGGCAATCGTCACTATGAGGGCAGTGTCGTGAAGCATTCGGTCCCGTCTGATGGATTTGAGCGGCGCCGCGGTGCACGGAACGCTTTGCGAAAATGCCACGCCCCTGCCAGCGCCGCTAGATTGGGCAGATGGCGACACCAGACCTGGTTGGCATGCTCGAGTTTCTCCGGTCCGCGGAGCAGCTCAAGAGCACCCTTCGCACCTGCTATGCCTCGACCGGGCGGCAGGAGAGCGTGGCGGAGCATAGCTGGCGGCTGGCCCTCATGGCGATGCTGCTTCGGCACGAGTTTCCGGAGCTGGACGCCGAGAAGGTCCTGCGGATGTGCCTGATCCATGACCTGGGTGAGGCGATCGGTGGGGACATACCTGCGCCTGAGCAGGCGCGGCGGCGCGAGGAGGATCCGTCGACCGGAAAGGCGGA
>DASSHL010000084.1:0-9528 GCA_035692845.1 Gemmatimonadales bacterium | reverse complement strand
TCTTCCAGCAGAACAAAAGCGGGGCGATCGGTCCTGCCGACGCCCCGCTCGTTGCTGCCGCTCACTGCGCCGGCGTTGGCGACGGTGCGCCGCCGGAAGGTGCAGGGGCGGAGTTCTCAATGGGCAGCTGGCTCGGCGCGGCGGCCGGAGGAGCCGACTGCCGGATCTGCTCCTGGATGTTGCTGCGGGACGGCCCGCCAGCGCCGCCGGCGGCCATCACGGAGAGTATCAGGGAGAGGCCCAGGAAGATGCCGCCACACCACCAGCTCATGCGGGTCAGCAGCGTTACTGCCTGCCGGCCACCAACCACGCGATCGGTCATTCCCCCGCCGAGGCTCGCAAGCCCGCCGCCCTCGCCGGACTGGAGCAGCACGACGGTCGCGAGGATCAGCGCGTCGAGGATGAGCAGGACCAGAATCAGGTAGAACATGGGCTTCCCGGGTTCAGACAATCGGGAAATGTAGCCCGGCGGCGGCGCTGGTTCAACCGGTGCTGCCCGACGCCACCAGTTCGGCCCACTTGACCGGATCGAGGCTCGCGCCGCCGACCAGGACACCGTCAATCTCCTGCTGCGCCATCAGCTCCTGCACGTTGCCGAGGTTGACGCTGCCGCCGTACAGAACCGCGGGGGCCGCCGCGCCCATCCGCCTGAGCTCCGCGCGCAATGCGCGGTGAACGGCGGCCGCATCTGCGGGGGTGGCGTTCCGGCCAGTGCCGATGGCCCAGACCGGCTCATAGGCAATGAGCACCTGATCCAGCTCCTCGGCATTGACCTCGGCGAGCCCTGCTGCGAGCTGGCGCAGGCAGACCGCCTCGGTCTTCCCTGCCTCGCGCTCTTCCAGCGTCTCGCCGACGCAGAGCATGGCGGCGAGCCCACCGTCGAGCAGGGCGCGGACCTTGAGCCCCGTCGCTTCGTCGCTTTCTCCGAAGACGTGGCGCCGCTCGGAATGGCCCACCAGCGCACCGCGCGCGCCAGCGTCCTTCGCGATCTCAACCGAGATTTCGCCGGTATACGCGCCCTTCGGCTCCCAGTGGACGTTCTGCGCGCCCGCGCTGATGTCGGAGCGCTGATGCACGGCCGTCGCAACTGCTTCGATGGAGGGCCCAGGCGTGAAGAACCAGAGTGCGCACCCTGGCGCTGGTGGCATGATCGGCAGAAAACGTTCGAGAAAGGCCCGCGCCGAGGTCGGGCCGTGATGCATTTTCCAGTTGGCTGCGAAGATGCGCCGCCGATTCATGCGTCGTCCAGGGCAGCGACGCCCGGGAGCGTCTTCCCTTCCAGGAATTCGAGGGACGCACCGCCCCCGGTCGACACGTGCGTCATCTGGTCGTCGAGCCCCGCTTGTGCCACGGCCGCCGCCGAGTCGCCGCCGCCCACGATGGTAACGGCACCCTTGGCGGTGGCGCGCGCCATGGCGCGCGCGATGGCCATCGTACCGTGATCGAAGGGCGGCGTCTCGAACACACCCATCGGTCCGTTCCAGATGACGGTGCCGGCCTGGTCGATGGCCGCGCTGAAATCCTGCTCCGTCATGGGATCGATGTCGTAGACTGCCCAGCCATCGGGAATGGCGTCGCGCTTCACCGTACGCGTTTCTGCATTGGCCTCGAGCTTCTGCGCCACGACGGCGCCCGCCGGCAGGACAATCTTCCGCCCGCCCTGCTTGAGCAGTGATGCCGCCATCTCCACCCGATCTTCTTCCACCAGTGACGTGCCCGTCTCCAGTCCCATGGCACGGAAGAACGTGCACGCCATGGCGCCTCCGATGAGGATCTGGTCCACTTTCGGCAGCAGCGCGCCAATGAGATCAATCTTGCCCGAGATCTTGGCACCGCCCAGCACGGCGACGAAGGGGCGCTTGGGATCATGCAGCGCGTCGCCGAGGTAGCGGAGTTCCTTCTCCATCAGGAATCCGGAAACCGCCGGCTTGAGCAGGTGCGCCACGGCTTCCGTGCTGGCGTGGGCCCGATGGGCGGAGCCGAAGGCATCGTTTACGTAGAAGTCGCCCAGCGCGGCGAATTTCTTCGCCAGCTCGGCGTCGTTCTTTTCCTCGCCCGGATAAAAGCGAGTGTTCTCTCCGAGGGCGACACCGCCCCGAGGGAGACGACGCGTAGCGGTGGCGGCCTCCGCGCTCGTGGGATCATCGAGGAACGTGACCGGCGCACCCAGCAGCCCCTCGAGCGCACGCGCCACCGGCTTCAGGCTGTACTTCTCATTCCGCTCGCCCTTGGGCCGCCCCAGGTGGGACAGCAGCACCACCCGTGCACCCTTCTCGCGCAGGTAACGAATGGTGGGCAACGCCGCACGGATGCGGCTGTCGTCAGACACCCGGCCGTTTTCGATGGGCGTGTTGAAGTCCACACGCACGAGGGCGCGCTGGCCATCCAGCGCGCCCGGGTCCAGCGATTCGAGCGTGCGCTTCACAACTTCGACCCCACGAAGCGCACCAGGTCGACGCAGCGCGCCGAGTAACCCATTTCGTTGTCGTACCACGAGGTGACATTCACGAGGGTGCCATCCACCACGCTGGTGGAGAGTGCATCGACCGTGCTCGAGGCGAGGTTGCCGGTGTAGTCCACCGACACCAGCGGCTCATCCGAGACGGCAAGGATGCCCTTGAGGCGGCCGGCCGCCGCGGTACGGAAGGCGTTGTTCACCTCTTCCTCGCTGGTCGCCTTCTCCACCACCGCCGCGAGCGCCACGATCGAGACGTCGGGCGTGGGCACCCGCATCGCGGTGCCGTCGATCTTCCCCTTCACCTCGGGAATGACCAGGGCGGTGGCGCGGGCGGCGCCAGTCGTGGTGGGGATGATGGACATCGCCGCGGCACGGGCCCGGCGCAGGTCCTTGTGCGGCAGGTCGAGGATGTTCTGGTCGTTGGTATACGAATGCACTGTCGTCATGAAGCCGCGCACGAAGCCCAGCGAATCGAGCATCACGCGCACGACCGGTACGAGGCAGTTGGTGGTGCAGCTGGCATTGGAGATGATGTGGTGCCTGGCGGGATCGTACTTCTCCTCATTGACCCCGACCACGAGCGTGATGTCCTCATGCTTGCCCGGGGCGGAGATTACCACCTTCTTCGCACCGGCCGCGAGATGCTTGGCCGCGGAATCGCGATCAGTGAAGCGGCCAGTGGACTCCAGCACTACGTCCACCTTGAGATCCTTCCACGGCAGTCGAGCGGGATCCTTCTCGCTCAGGACCTTGATCTCGTCGCCGTCCACGACGATGGCGCCGTCCTTCGCCTCGACCGTGCCATCGAACTTCCCATGCACCGAGTCGTAGCGCAGCAGGTGCGCCAGCGTCTTCACGTCGGTCAGGTCGTTGACCGCCACGAAGTCGATGTCGTTGATGTTCATCTTGCGAGCAGCCCGTATCACGTTCCGCCCGATGCGCCCGAATCCGTTGATCGCGACCCGAATGGCCATGCCGACTCCCACCTGAAATGATTTGTTGGGACGGCATGCATCCCGCCCCTTCCGGCCCTACATCCCACCCGCGCGCGCAAAGGTAACCGCTCCCACCCATGCCGCGCCCGCCTGTTTCAGCGCCCGCGCTGCGTCGAGAAGCGTGGCGCCGGTGGTGAACACGTCATCTACAAGAACAAGCTGCTGTTCCCGCAGACCACCCGTTGCCTCGAACGCACCAGCGATGTTGGCTTGGCGCGCTTCCGGCGTCAGCGCAGTCTGGGAACGCGTTTCCCGCGCCCGGGCGAGCAACCCTTCGTTGACTGGCAGACCTGTCCACGCCGCGAGCGCCTGCGCCAGTCGCTCACTCTGATTGTAACCCCGTCGCCGA
This sequence comes from Gemmatimonadales bacterium, assembly GCA_035692845.1. Lineage (GTDB taxonomy): Bacteria > Gemmatimonadota > Gemmatimonadetes > Gemmatimonadales > GWC2-71-9 > CAMLHP01. Next base: position 5,726 of record DASSHL010000084.1, on the reverse strand, counting down.
CGGCGGCGCGAGCCGAGCGGAATGGGCACCAGCACGACGCCGGGCTTGAGCGGCGCGAGTCCGCGCATCGCCTGCGCCATCGGTTCGGCCGCGCGCCACCAGCCCTGGTACTTGAGGGCGTGGACTGTGCGCCGGGCGCCCTCATCCAGGAAGACCGCGCTTTGCGCCTGGTCGAGCCCCGGTGGCCACTCCTGGCAGAACGTGCAGGTCTCGCTACCCTCGGCCATCGAGCCGCAGCGGGCACAGGTCGGCGACGGCACCGGCTGCCAGCGCCGGCGGCAGAGTCCGCAGATGAGCGCGTCACCTTCACTCACCGGAATGGACGTCTTGCAGAGGAGGCAGGCAGGCGGAAGCAGCACGCGCTCCGCCTGCCGCCAGTGACGGGCGAGTTCAGCGAAGGGCGTCACGCAGCGCCGCCCGCATGATTTCGTCAGGAGGAGTAACGTCGGGATACCAGCGGCTGAACGCTGCCACGCCCTGCGCCAGCAGCATGGTGCGGCCGTCCCGCGCCTCCAGGCCTCGGGCTCGGCAGTGATGCACCCAGGGCGTCTCGCCGTTGGCATAGACCAGGTCGAGCGCAGCACGCGCCCCGGGGGCGAGTTCGAGCGGAATCGGCGGCGCATCGTCGCGCCGGAGGCCGAGGGGAGTGGCGTTGACCAGGACGTCGCACTCTTCGGGCACCGCCGGCTCGACACCAATTTTCGCAATCCACTCGGCAAACTCGGTGGCGCGTGCCCGATCGCGAGACCGCACGGCCACGCGGGCTCCCTTTTCCCGCGCTGCCAGCACCACCGCCCGCGCGGCACCGCCGGTACCCGCCACCAGCCACGCACCGCCACAGACGCCCAGCTCCGCCATGGACGCGATCACCCCCGCCACATCGGTGTTGTCACCGCGCACCCGCTCCGCATGGCGCCAGAAGGTGTTGCACGCACCGGCCGCGCGGGCCATATCGCTCGCGTCCTGGACCAGCCGCGCGGCAAGCTCCTTGTGCGGCACCGTCACATTGCCGCCGCCCCCCGAGCGGGCGATCCCGCCCATCAGTCCTGGCAGGTCGCGCGAGCTGCAGCGAATGGGGACGTACACCGCGGCGATCCCGAGCGCCCGGAACGCGGCATTGTACATGGCGGGCGACAACGAATGGACCACCGGATCGCCCAGAATTGCAAAGACGCGAAGCCGGCGGCTGGGCATGTCAGCGAGCGGCCGCAAGCCGGTCGGCTGCGACAGCAATCAGCGAGGTGAGCCGGTCATAGGCGAGTCGATAGTCATCGAGATCGCTACCGTAGGGATCGGGCACCTCGCTGTCGTCGCCTTCGCCCGCGTAGCCCACCAGCGTGTGCGCCTTTCCCTCGCCGCCCAGCGCTTCGGCCCGGGCACGATGGTGCGGGCTCATGGTGAGGACGAGGTCCGACTGTCGCACCAGGTCGCGCGTGAGCAGGCGGGCCCGGTGGGCGCTCAGGTCAAGGCCATGCTCCAGTGCCACGAGGTAGGCGCCTTCCGAGGCGGGCGCGCCGTCCCAGGCACCGGTGCCGGCTGAGCTGACCTCGACGCCCTCGATATTGCGACGCTCGAGTTCGTGCCGAAGCAGCGCTTCAGCGAGTGGGCTCCGGCAGGTGTTTCCCGTACAGACAAAGAGAATGTGCATGAGCAGCGTTCAGGGCGCGTAACGGCCGACAGCGCGGCGCAGTTCGGGGCGCGGCAGGGCGCCCTCACGAATGAGCACGGGCACCGGGCCCGTGCAGTCAACGATAGTAGATGGCGGAACATTGCCAAGGACGCCACCGTCCAGCACGATCAGGAGCCCGTCAGCCACCGCATCCGCAAAAAGCGCCTCCAGCCGCGCCACGCCAGGCGCCGGAGGGCCGCCGGGACGATTGGCCGAAGTGGAGGTGATGGGGAATCCGACCAGCCGCACCAGCAAGGCCATGCCCGCGTGCGAGGTGTGCCGGACGGCAATGCCGCCTTCGGGACCCCGGAGTTGGTCGGGCAGCCGGCCTTCCCCGCCGCGGAGCACGAGCGTGAGCGGCCCGGGCCAGAAGAAATCCGCCATTGCGCGCGCCGAGGGCGGAAAGATCAGGCCCCATTGCTCCGCCATCAGGCGTCCTGACACCAGCAGCAGGAAGGGCTTTCTCGGCGGCCTCCCCTTGAGCCGCGCCAGCTCGGCGAGCGCCGACTCGCGCGGCGCCGAGCCCAGTCCGTACACCGTTTCAGTCGGATAGGCCACCAGGCGCTCCGCTTCGAGCTGCTTCCGCACGGCAGGCGCCGCTGCGCGGACGTCTTCCTCGCTCTGGAACGGCAGGATCATGCGAGGCGGCTCGCGAGCGCATCGGCCAGGACGAAGTCCTGGCTGCTGGTGACCTTGAGATTGAGTGGCGAATCGGGCACGATGCGCAGCCGGTGGCCTCGCGCTTCCGCCAGCATCGCGTCGTCGGTGGCATCGGTGCCGAGCGGAGCTTGCGCGTGCGCATCTTCCAGCATGCTGCGGGGAAAGCCCTGCGGGGTCTGCGCCCGCCAGAGGCCGTCGCGCGACATCGTGGCCGTGATGACGTGACGGGGGTCCGCCACCTTGAGCGTATCGCTCACCGGCACGGCGGCCACCGCGCCTTCGCCTTCACGCGCCACCTCGATGACCGCGTCGATCGTCTGCCGGCTCACGAAGGGCCGCGCCGCGTCGTGGACCAGCACGACACGCATTTCGCGCCCGACCACGCGCAACGCGTGCGCCACCGACTCGCGCCGGGTCGCGCCGCCCGCGACGAACTGGACCAGTTCGCCTCGCGCAGCGGCGAGCCAATCTGGTGGCGAGGCCACGACAGCGGCTGGCAGCGCCACCACGACCTGTCCTACGTCAGGGTGCGAGGCAAAGGGACGGAGTGCGCGCAGCAGCATCGGCACTCCGGCGATGGAGCGGAACTGCTTGGGCTCGCCTTCGCCGGCGCGCTCTCCACGACCGGCGGCGACGAGCAGGACGGCGACATCACGCGGCAAGGCGCTGTACCAGGTCCCCGACGTTCTCGAGCGGGACTACCTGAATGCCGGCGACCGGCGCTGCAAGGCGCGCGGAGCAGAAGAGCCGGCGGAAGCCAAGGCGTGACGCCTCCGCCGCACGGCGGTCGAGTCCCGCGGCAGGGCGGACCTCGCCGCCGAGGCCAATCTCGCCCAGGAAGATCACGTCAGCGGGAGCAGGCCGGTTGTACAGGCTGGACACCAGCGCCGCGGCGACCGCGAGATCGGCGCCAGGTTCGGAGAGCCGCACACCGGCCGTGGCCTGCACAAAAACGTCGAGATCGGCGAAGGAGGTGGCCGCGCGGCGCTCCAGCACGGCCAGCAGCACCGCAAGCCGCTTGGGATCGAGGCCGGTGGCAACACGCTGCGGCGTGCCGTAGCCGGACCGCGAGGCGAGAGCCTGCACCTCCACCAGCACGGGGCGCGTCCCTTCCATCAGCGCGGTGATGGCGCTGCCGGCAATGTTGGTGGCGCGGGCGGCGAGGAAGACAGCGCTTGGGTTGGGCACCGGCACCAACCCGGCATCGGTCATGGTGAAGACGCCGAGTTCGTCCACCGAGCCAAAGCGATTCTTGGTGGCGCGGAGCAGCCGGTAGTCGAGCGTGGACTCGCCCTCGAAGTACAGCACCGTGTCCACGATGTGCTCGAGCGTCTTGGGGCCAGCGATGCCGCCGCCCTTGGTGACGTGACCGACCACCACCACCGACGTCCCCGACTCCTTGGCAAATCGCATGAGCTGGCCGGCGCATTCGCGCACCTGCCCGACGTTGCCGGGCGCGCTCTCCAGCGTCTCGGTGTACACCGTCTGGATGGAATCGAGCACCACGAGGTCGGCTTGCAGCGCCACGGCCGATGCCAGCACCCGCTCGAGCGATGTTTCGCCCAGCACGTGAACATCGCCGGCATCTTCCCGCAGCCGGTCGGCGCGGAGGCGCAGCTGCTCCGGGCTTTCCTCGCCGCTGGCGTAGAGCACCCGTTTCCCCGTGCCGACCAGCCGCGCCGCGGCCTGCATGAGCAGGGTGGACTTGCCAATGCCTGGCTCGCCGCCAATGAGCGTCATGGAGCCGGGCACCAGTCCGCCGCCGAGTACGAAGTCGAACTCATCGAGCCCCGTGGTCCACCGAGCCAGTGGCTGGTCGGCGACCTCGCGCAGGCGGTGCGGCGCATCCACTGGACCCGCGGCATGCGCAACGACGCCCCGCCGGGCGCTCCGGCGCGCGGGCGTCACGGCCACCGGCTCTTCCGCCACCGTGTTCCACTCGCCGCAACCCTCGCAGCGGCCCACCCACTTGGGGTGTTCCTGGCCACATTCGGTGCAGCGATAGACCGAGCGTACTCGTGCCATGCTACTCCGGATCCTCGCGCGAGCTGAGGTTGTCGAACCGGGTGTACTCGCGGCTGAAGCGCAGCGTGATGTCACCGGTGGGACCATTGCGGTTCTTCGAGAGCATGATTTCCGCCACGCCCCGCTTGCTTTCGTCTTCCCGGTCGTAGTACTCGGGCCGATGGATGAAGATGACGAGATCGGCATCCTGCTCGATGGCACCCGAGTCGCGCAGGTCGGAGAGGATGGGCTTCCGCTCGCCGCCGCGCTGCTCCGAGGCGCGGGAAAGCTGCGAGAGCGCCAGCACCGGCACTTCCAGCTCGCGCGCGAGCGCCTTGAGTGAGCGCGAGATGTCCGAAATCTCCTGCACCCGGTTCTCGGAATAGTCCGGGCTCCGCATCAATTGCAGGTAGTCCACCACGACGGCGCCTATGTTGTACTCGGCCTTGAGCCGCCGAGCCTTGGAACGCATCTGGAGCAGCGTGAGCGCCGGCTGGTCGTCGATCCAGAGCGGGCAGCTCTGCAGCAGCCCCGCTGCGCGCGCCAGCTGGGTGAAGTCAAAGTCCCTCAGCGTCCCATGCCGCACGCGTTGGCTGTCTACCCGCGCCATGGAGGTGAGCAGCCGGTGCACCAGCGCTTCCTTCGACATTTCCAGCGAGAAGATCGCGATGCCATGCCCCTCCAGCGCCGCATTGGCTGCCACGTTCAGCACAAACGCCGTCTTTCCCATGGACGGCCGCGCCGCCACGATCACCAGCTCCGAGGGCTGGAAGCCGCTCGTCAGTGAGTCCAAGTCTACAAATCCGCTGGGAACTCCGGTAATCGCTTTCCCGCTCTTCTGGAGCGTTTCGATGCGCTCCATGGTGGGCCACAGCATCTCCTTGATGCGGGTGAAGCCCTCGGCGCCACGCTGCTGGGAGATCTGGAAGATGCGGGACTCGGCCGAATCCAGCAGGTCGCTGGCGACGGCCTTGGCATCGTAGGCTTCGGTGACGATGGCGGTGGCGCTCTCGATCAGCCGCCGCAGGATGGCCTTGTCCTTGACGATCCGGGCGTGGAATTCGAGGTTGGCCGCGGTGGGGACAGCATCCACCAGCTCGGCCAGGTACTCGAGGCCGCCCGCCGCGTCGAGCTCGCCCCGCCGCATCAGCTCATCCCGGAGGGTGACGTGGTCGATCACTACCCGGCGTTCGGTGAGTCCCACCATGGCCCGGAACAGGCGGCGATGGGGCTCGCGGTAGAACATGGTGTCGGTAAGCGACTCGGTGGCGCGGAGCGCCGCATCCTGGTCGAGCAGCATGGCGCCCAGCACCGCCTGCTCGGCTTCGTTGCTCCACGGCGCGCTGCGGCCTACATACGACTCACTGGTCGAGTAATTGTCGGGCGATACGGA